>JASJBX010000073.1 GCA_030066295.1 Crocosphaera sp. | reverse complement strand
ACCAATTGTAGCGGTTTTTAGCCTACAAAGCCGATCTTTTTTCCTCATCCAATATGGGTGTAACCTTTTAATAACAGGGGTTGTGGTTTTATTCAGCAAACCCTATTTATATATTATCAATGCTCAAACGGGAGAGATTATTGATTCTCAGACTAGACGTTATGGTAGAAGTCTATCCTACGAATTTGATGTGGAAGAGGAGACTGATTATCTAGTCCTACTGACTTCTCGTTATAATCGACAAACTGGGCAGTACACATTAGCCGTCCAAAGCTAGGGTTGATCAACGGTCCACCAAGCTAACCCATAAGGTTGAGTCTCTTGATTAATCTGTTGTTGATATTGCACCCGTATTTTATAGTTTCCCGTGGCCGGAACAGGACAAAAAATATGTTCTGTATTATCCACCCGACTGATGGAACGACAAATACTCTGAGACACATCAGTTTCATTGGCTGGCATTAAATAGAGATCCAGATTATTTAAACCTCGATCTTCAAAATTTTCCCCGACATCGTACTGTTCGTTATTGTTTTTGTCATTGAGTTCCACCCATCTATCCCAGACTAAGGTAATAGAGACAAAGCTGTTTTCTGGTAAAGGTTGAGAAATAACATACTCTTGATAATTGTCTTTGGTAACGGTTTCGTAGTCCCAACCCATGGCTGGCACGGGATTTTGCGGTTTCCATTGACCGGCACTAAACTGTTGATGGGCCCGTAAAACATTTAAGTGGCCGGTTCCCATTTGTATATCCACAGGAATCTCAGGGTTACGATAAGCATCTGAGTCGAACCAAGTGTAATGGGTCTTACTAAAAATCGTTCGCATCATCCCCAATAATAAACCGTTTCCCCTATCCTCTATTTTATCAGCAGAATTGAGGAGAACGGCTTTGTTGACCTGATGACGACGAGAGTCCAGGCTCCAGTTCGGTTTTTGGTCGCGGAGTTGGCGATCGCCGAATTCTTGTAGTAGGGCCACGGACGCAGTAATATGGGGGGCTGCAAAGCTGGTTCCACTGACTTCTTGAATGGTTCCGGCTAAGTCGTAGACGGCCACTTTACTCCCTGGCGCGACTAAGTTGATGGCCCGTCTGGGTCCAACGTTAATCTCCCGTTTGATTAAACTGCGGCCAATCCCCACAGGAAGGGCGCTGAGGTTGGCAAAATCGACTTTTGTATAGATTCCCTCTCGTTTGGTGGTGTAGGCGGTGGTGATGCCGTTATAGTGGTCTGTGGGGATGGGAATCCCTCCTTGTCCCTGGTTACCAGCGATCACATAGAGGGTATCATGAACCCGTGAGGACCAATCGATACACTGGGTTAAATGGGCATTCCCGTCTAGCTTTGCATCCTTGCGATGATCTTGGTCTAAGGATTCTCCAAAACTAAAGTTAATGGCCCGCACATCTCCACTGTTTTGTTGGGCGATGTGTTGACTGGCTAAACATTCTTGTGGTTGGCCTCCCCCTTTGATGGCACCGATGGCCGAGGCGTATAGTCTTGCGTCTGGGGCCACTCCTGGTAGTCTTTTATCTTTGCTCACCATGACCGTTGCTACCATGGCTGCATGGTTGTCGAGGTTGCCGTTGGATTTGACGGCCCGATTTTGATAGTAGACTCCTGCTAGTTTAAAGGTGGGACTCCAAGCTGCTATTTTATCGAAGCCAAATATTCCTGGCCGTCCGATTTCTACTTGTCCAATGGCTATTTTTCTCCCTGTTAAATTTAGGGGTTGTTGATGTAAGCGGTTGGCATAGATGCCGGTTTCTCCGATGGAGGTATTTAAGGCTAAACTAGGGGTGATTATTCCTGTAATGGTTGTTAAACTGCTGATGACCCAAGCAACGGTTTGTTTCATGTAGATATATAATTGTATTTTTTTACTTCTGTTTATTTTATACATGGAACATCGGATGATAGCTGTAAAAATTTTGTAAAGATAATAGGGTAAAGAGAATTAAGGCCATAGACTCAGATCATTTTGGTTAAAATAGATGGGCTTGCTAAAAACTAAAAGATTATGTCTTCAATTATTACGTCTAAAAGTTTGTATGAACAAGACTTGAATTTATGGTTGATTACCACTATTGAACAATTACAACAAGGTGATTTAAACCGATTAGATATTGAACATTTAATTGAGGAGTTGGAAGGTTTGGCCGGAAGAGATAGAAGAGAGTTAGAAAGTCGTTTAGAGGTTTTATTATCTCATCTTCTCAAGCGGTTATTTGTAGCAAGTCCTAATGATTATCGAGGATGGGAATTAACCATAAAAGAACAGCGTAACCGTTTACAACGTTTACTTAAACAGTCTCCTAGTTTACGTAATTACTTTATTTCTGTTTTTTCTGAGATTTATGATGATGCTTTTGAGTTGGTTTCTTTAGAATATACTGAGGTTAGCTTTCCTCAAGTTTGGCCGTATAGTCAAACTATTGAAGATATTTTATTAACTAAGTTTTGGGATAATTAAAGGAGTTAGGTTATGAATCAATATTTTATTCATGATTGGCAACAAGATTATTATTGAGAAATTAAGGAATCTGAATTTAAACAATATTTAATTTAGATTAACTCTTGTTCTTGTAATAGCTTATTAATCCAAGTTAGATCATTTTCCGATAAATTATCTAAGGTTTGTTTTTGATAATTAATAGCTAAATCGTAACTTCCTTTTTCATAAATACTATGTAATAACTCTTGTAAAGGGATTAAAGGTTGTTCATCTTCTGGTTTTAAAGGTAAAGGAATTGAAGGTATTTCTTGTGCTAAATTAAAAGCATAAAGTTCCGCTTTTGGACGGCGATAACTTCTACTAATTACAATACGATAATCTGATTTGATTGTATCATCAATATTCATAGGCATTATCTCACCTTTCCGTAATAAATCAATTTCTATTAAATGAGTTAAACTCATTAACACTTGTTCTCTTTTTTTGATATATTTATTCCTTCCTTCTCCTGATTTTTTATTTTTCGGTGATAAGATTTCTATTACTGTTACCACTTCTTGTGTTTCTACATTTTTGACTTGTAAATACCATTCCTTAACAGTTTCGGGTTGAGGAAGAGAAATAGTCAAAGGTTGAACTTTTGGGGGTGCAACCGCAACATTAGATGAGGTTTCATTTATATTTGAACTAGGAGTAAAAACAACATTATCAGGAATATGTACTAATTCTAAATTATCGTCATTATTGGTATCTGTATAAACTCTTTGTTCCATAGACATACGATATTTAGGACGTAGAAGAGGGTTCATGTAATCAGCGATCGCAAAAATTAAATGAGTATGAACTTGTGACCATAATGTGGGAGTTTCTAAATAAGGGTTCATTCCAGGAAAAGGGGAAAGCATAATTATCTCCTTAGTTAAATTGTACAGTCTAGAAGATTGTGTTAGGATTCGCTTTCGTCCATTAGGACAACATCTTCATATATTAGTTCAACGGGACAACTAAAATCAATTGATTGTAATTGTAGTTCTTCATTTTCGCCAAAACTGTACAATTCCCAAACTCCTTTATTATTGAGGCGAAAACATTCAATTAATTTTTGATCAGCACTCACTAAAACATATTCTTTCAACGTTTCAATTTGCCGATAGTTTCTGAATTTTTTACCTCGATCAAATCCTTCGGTACTGGGAGAAAGCACTTCAATAATTAAACAAGGATGTTGCAAGAACTTAAATGCTTTTTTATCCCTTTGATCACAACTAACAACCACATCAGGATAATGATAAGGGCCTTGTTCTGATAGCTGTACTTTAACATCATTAATTTGTATTTTACATCCTTTGTTCCTCAGATGATTTTTCAGGGTAGAAGCTAAGTTTAAAGCAATTGTATTATGAGGAATAGTTCCCCCCGTCATCGCATAAACTTCCCCATCCATATATTCATATTTCAGGGGTTGTTTTTCCTCCCATTCTAGATATTCTTCAGGAGTCATAAAAAAGTGTTCTTTTGCTGCAACCATGTTTAAACCTCAAGTATTGACTAAGTACCGATAACTGATTTGACTTAGAATAGTTAACTACTCAAAGAATAGTTTTCCCTCCTGCCTTCTCTCATAACTGAATTTAACGCTTCTAAAGCGCGATCGCGATATTTCCCGTATCTTTCCCGTTTATTGCGAATTCTCACGGGTAAATCGGGTAGAATACCAAAGTTAGGCGGCATGGGTTGGAAATGTTTCGGGGACGCACTACTAATAAACTCAAACAATGCACCCATCATCATCCTAGACGGTAACACAATCGGTTCTAACCCTAATGCTATCCTGGCCGCATTGGTTCCGGCTAACCATCCCCCTGCTGCTGCTGCGGTGTAACCTTCGGTTCCGATGAGTTGTCCTGCGGCCAACAGGGTGGGACGGCTTTTAAACTGTAAGCTAGGTTGAAGTAACTGGGGAGAGTTAATAAAAGTGTTGCGGTGCATCACACCCATGCGAACAAATTCAGCATTCTCTAAACCAGGAATCAGTCTAAAAACTCGTTTTTGTTCACCCCATTTCAAATTCGTTTGAAATCCCACCATATTCCACAGTTTACCCTGTTTGTCTTCTTGTCGAAGTTGGACAACAGCATAGGGTCGTTTTTCCTTATTTTCAGGATCACGAAAGTCTCCTAACCTTGCATCAAATAGTCCTACGGGTTTCAGGGGTCCATAACGCATGGTATCTTCTCCCCGTTGGGCTAATTCTTCGATAGGCAAACATCCCTCGAAAAATTTGGCGGTTTCTCTCTCAAATTCTTTTAATTCCGCTTGTTCTGCGGTACATAGTTCCTCTCGAAACTGTAAATATTGTTCCGGGTTGAGGGGACAGTTAAGATAAGCTGCTTCTCCTTTGTCGTAACGGGAGGCTAAAAAGGCGATGTCTCGGTTGATGGAGTCCCCCACAATGATAGGGCTGGCTGCGTCAAAAAAGCTCATATAAGCCATGCCAGTGAACTGTTGTAACTTTTCTGCCAAAATAGGGGAGGTAAGGGGGCCAGTGGCTAAAATAACGATACCGTCTGAGGGTATTTCCTGGACTTCTGAGCGTCTTAATTCGATTAAAGAATGATTTTGTAAGGTTTGGGTTAATTGTTGGCTAAAGACCCCTCTATCAACCGCTAAAGCACCACCAGCAGGGACGGCGTGTTTATCGGCGGTTTGGATGATGATGGAGTTGAGGCGACGTAATTCTTCATGGAGAAGGCCCGCCGCGCGATCGCTGGACATGGCCCCGAAGGAGTTACTACAGACTAATTCGGCTAATTCTTGGCTATGATGGGCGGGACTGGTGCGAATAGGGCGCATTTCGTGCAGTATCACGGGTATGCCAGCTTGGGCGACTTGCCACGCTGCTTCGGTGCCGGCTAAGCCTCCACCTATTACTTGAACTTTTGGGGTTGAAGTTGTCATTAATTAGGTTTTAGTTTCGTTTTTGTTGAGTTTGAATACTTTTATTTTAGTGTAGTTTAATGGTTTATTCTATCGGATAGTCGAGGTTTAGTATAGAAATGAAAACAATTTTTTTGATAAAGTATATTAGTAATAACCTTTGCAATCTTAAGGGTAGTTAGATTATGGCAAATTGGTCATTAAGTGTATCTTCAGAAATTGATCAACGGTTACGAGCTTTTTTAGGGCAAAAAGGAGTCAGCGAAGAAAGCTTATCTCGATACGTTGAAGAAGCAGTTAAACAAAGATTAGATTTTGAGGAAACGGTTGCTTATGTTCAAGAACGCAATTTACGTTATTCTCAGGAAGAAATTGAAACAGATATAGATGAGGCTATTAGAAAAACTCGTGATGCGTCTCGTTCTTGATACGAATATTCTTATTTCAGCATTGTTACGAAAAAATACGCCTCCGTATTTACTTTATCAACAGTGGCGTGAGGGTCAATTTGATCTAGTTACTTCGGATAAACAACTCGAAGAATTACAGAGAGTTATGTCTTATCCTAAGCTAAAGCGTTACTTTACCCCTGAAGAAGCAAGAAAAATGTTAGTAGGAATTACAACTTATTCAGTCTGTGTTAGTTCACTTCCTACTGTAAATTATTCACCTGATCCTGATGATAATATTATCTTAGCAACTGCTATTAAAGGTAACGCTAATTATCTTGTTAGTGGAGATAAATCTGATTTACTTAAACTCAATAGGGTTGAGAATATTCCTATCATTACAGCACGTCAAGTTTTGATAATTCTTCAATCAAGTGAATAATAGCTTGTTACTATGCTTTAGTATTTTTTTCTTTTTCTTCAATCATAACTACACCAACTAAGTAAATAATAGCTGCTTTTACCATTCTCAGTAAAAAGTAGGTTTCTTCTTGCATTTGCTCTAAACTGTAGTTGACTTTCGATTCATCTATGACTTCATTTTGATGCAAAGTAATTCCTTGGTGTGTTAAATAATTTCTTAAAATTCTAAATGGATAAAAATGATCTTTATCATCAAAAGGTTTGTGAAAAGGTTTTTCATATTCAGACTCAATGTACAAATCTTTTTTCATATTATATAAAGCTCTTAAATATGGATTATTTTCTAACTTTTTATCGATGATTGGATGCAAATTTTCTTGTTTAGTATCTTTATTAACTCTTCTGCGAAAATCAATATACCAAAAATTATTAAAGGTTAAAGAGTTTTTATAGTAAAGGTAAACTGTACTAATATCATTCAATTTTTTAGGAGTTTTTAAATCTAAATTATCATAAAAATATTCATACAAAAATCCTGCACATTTATCTAATAAATCTACAGAAAGACGTAAACTCGTTTTTAAAAGTCCACCCTTCAAACCAAAATAAGCAGAATCTAATGTATCAACATATTCAGTGATGTTACTAACTTCAATCATTTCTTGATCTTGAGAGAAACTTTGATAGTATAAATGTCTAGCAGTAACAAATTCTTCCTTGATTTGATTAAAAATATAGACTAATTTTTTATTTTTTTCTTCATCAATGTTGTTGATAATTACATTAGGCAAAGCTAAGTTATCTTTATATTGTTGCTTATAATATAAAACTTTAGGATTTATTGTCAGTCAAAGTCGTTGCTCTTTTATAAATTTTAAGTAAGGAGAAGGTTGCCATTGTTTTTGTAATTCTTGTTGTACACTATGCAACTCTAATAAATTCATTGATCGTAAAAATTCATAAAAATCTATAGTTTCATTTGATTTAAGATGATTCTCTACTTTAATCAATGAATTACTAATTAATGAACCTATCCGACTGTCTTCATTAAAATTTTTTGCTTTCTTTAACAAATTATAGGATTGGTAGTAAATAAAATCTCTTTCGTCATTTTTTTCTGAAAAATAAGAATAACCTAAGTTAAAAAGTGTTATTCCAAAATCACATATGACAACAGTGTAACCTTGTTGATCTAATAAAACATCATAGTAATAGTCGATTACTTCAATAATACGTCCTTCATTCATTAGGCAGAAAGTATAATTAGTAATAGCAGCACATAGGTATTCAAACTCAATTTTTTCTCTATATAGAATTATATTTTGACAGTATTTTTTACATTTCAATATAATCTTTTCTCGATCAATTTGCGATTGAGTTTTGCTATAAAGGAAAAAGTACCCATCAGATAATAAAAGATAAAACTTTAATTTGGTTAAATAATCTAAATTATCTAACTTCTTTTCAGCATTATCAATTACTGTCTTAATTAATTCAACATTTTCAATCTTTTGTCCAGCGTGAACCAGAATATCCCAACAACAATGATAAACATCTTGAACGTTTGGATACTTATCTAATAAAATTTGTGCTTTTTCTACAGCTTTGTCGTACTCTTCTGCATGATAAAGAGCCTTTAACTCCTCAAGTTCCTGAGAATAATCTTCCATGTTCTTAGTTTATATTTTACTCAATTGTAGCATTTCTGAATTATGTTGTAGATTTTCACCATATTCTAGCAGTTTAAACCCCTCAAATGGTGGGTTACGACGGATAATAAGATGCTGATAATTACCTAGATTTTAACTGTCTAACCCACCCTACGATTATTTTGTTTAATCATAAATTAAAAAGGAATCCAATCAACAACATTAATCCATTCTTCTGCTTCGCTTGTTTCCCAAATCATAATTAATTCTTTGGCTAATTCCCCTATGGTTGTTAAGGGACGTACCCAAAATAAACCCCACATTTGTTGATTATTCTGCCAACACTCTTCTAAATGGTCAGGCATACTGGTACGATTATCAGTAACTAATAATCGTTGAGATGAACCTAAATATTGCAAAACATCGGGATCAAGAGTTCCCAACGGGGGAGTATTGGTATCTCCAATGCGTAAAATATCTATGTCTGGATTTAATCTTAAGACAGCAATTTTTAAACGTGGGGACAAGTTTTCATCTAGTAAGAATTTAATTTTCATAGGGTTAATGAAGCTTGTCTTTGCTGTTTAATTCTTTGCATTTTTTGTCTTTGAGGAGACGGGTTTTTAAGAGATTCTTGATAATGAGATTCTTTCCACTGTTTTATTCTTAATAAATAAGCATCAATTTCCTTTTGATTCTGGAGATAATAGGTAATTGTTGCGTAAATTTTCTCTAAACTTAAATCGGGATAAATTGCTTGAATTTCTTCTGCTGTATATCCTTCCAAAAAGTAGAATAATACGTTATCTATTCCAATTCGATGACCTTCAATTCTGATATCGTCTTCAGAGATGAAGATAAAGTAATCTTCTAACTGCATTAGTGATTATCTCCTTAATTTGTATAAAATGCTTATGCTGGTGGGTTACGACGGATAATAAGATGCTAACAATTACCTAGATTTTAACCGTCTAACCCACCCTACGATTTGAGTTATTTATCTGAAGATTAACTGTAGCGTCTCTAAGTTGCATTGAGAATGATGTTTCTATATTGGTCATAGATTCAACTCTATCTGACCCTGTATATACGCACTCCACTCCCATCCTACTCTCCAAATTTATAATAACACATTTTTGCTCATTTTTTTCGAGGTATACCCCACTGGGTTTTGTGGCCCAAAAAGGCGTACACATAAAGAAAATATTAAGATTTTTGCCCTTTTTAACTAAATGTCAGGAAACCTTGACAGAATACAGATTACAGTGAAGCAATGGAAGAAATTTTCTGATTTTTGCAGTCTATATGGGTTAATAATTGAGTACATAGTGTGCAGCTTTAATTCCTGATAAGACCGCTTTTTCGAGGGTCAGATGAACGTTGCTGGCCGTCCTCTCACAAAAAGCATCCCCGGCCAGAACTAATAAACCGGGTTTCTCCAATGCTAAAAACGCCTCTCCATACACGGTTTTGGGGTGACTATAACGCCATCGATGGACTTGATAATCAATCACTGGTGAACCTAACCAATGGGAAGCCTCATGAAAGATTTTTTCAGCAATTACGGCTTCATCTATATCCCAATGGCTGTGGCTAAATTCGGGGGTGCAATGGATAGTGACGGCAAACCCTTGAGGGGAAATGTCTTTTTTGTGATTACAAGCGATCGCCGCTACGGATGAATGAGAAGGTCTTAACCATCCTGGAGAGGCAATAAAACTTACCTGTTCCAGCAATGCTAAGATACTAATACAAGGATAATAAGTTACCCCTTCTAGTTTAGATTTGATAGATGAGGGCAAGGAAATACTAGAATTTTCCAGTAAAGTAAGAGACTGAGGCACAGGAGGAGTCATAATCAAACTCTCTCCCTGAAACTGTTGTCCTTTTTCAGTTTCAACTGTCCAAACAGAATTATGATGCTTGATGGCGATCGCTCGTGTTTGTAGATGAACCTCCAAGTCTTTTGCTAAATATTGCCCTAAACTCCGATTACTGTCTTGACCGCGATAACCAGACGTTGGAGTATCCATCAGTTGATTTGACCATTCTGTGACAATACCCTCAAGCAACCATTGATCCACCCATTGTTGAAATAGGGGATCACTAACGGCAAAAAACTGCATCCCATAATCAAAGACTCCTGTGATTTTCTCAGAGTGATGAATACGGCGTGTTGCTAATCTTCCCCCGATTCCTCGTCCCTTATCAAGAATGGTGACTTTCTTTCCCTTATTTTGGAGTATGTTAGCAGCAATTAAACCAGAAATTCCTCCACCAATAATTAGGCAAGATTGTACACTGATTGACATTATTAAGAACCAAACTGATTAACTATCATAATTTTAATCCCAGATACTTTCGACGGTATAACTACTATTAGGGAAAACAAAGAAAGAAGCATCGACATAACGATAATCTAGATTGAGGGTTTTAATTTGTTCCATATCTTCTGTATCTAAACTAATATTTTGTGCTTCATAATTTTGCTTGATTCTTTCAGGAGAAACGGACTTAGGAATCACTACAGTTTCCCGTTCAATTGCCCATTTAATTAAAATTTGTGCTGTCGTGGCTTGATGTTTTTTAGCTATGTTTTTAATAACTTCATTTTCTAATAAAATCGGTTCATTCTCATTCCTAACAAAATCGGGACGATCTTTTGAACCTAATGGAGAATAAGCTGTTAATATAACATCATTTTTTTGACAATAAGCGAGGAGTTCATCTTGCTGTAAATAGGGATGACATTCTACTTGATTCATAGAAGGTTTAATCTGGCAATTTGTAATAATATCATCTAACTTTTTGATACTAAAGTTAGAAACACCAATATTTTTAACCAACCCTTCTTTAACTGCTTGTTCCATTCCTTGCCATGTTTCTATTAAAGGAACTTCGGATAAAGAGAGTAACCCAGAAGCATCTTCAGGAAAATTAACGTCTGGTTTAAAAGCCACTGGCCAATGAATAAGATATAAATCCAGATAATCCAGTTGTAAGTCTTGTAAGGTTTCTTTTAAAGCAGGAATCACATCTTGTTGATAGTGTCGATTATTCCATAGTTTAGACGTAATAAAAATATCTTCTCGTTTAACAACATTGTCAGAAAAAGATTCTTTTAACCCTTCTCCGACTTCTTTTTCATTGCCATAGATGGGCGCACAATCTATGTGTTCATAACCAATACTTAAACCGTATTTAACCGCGTTTTTAACTTGTCCTGGTTCTGATTTCCAGGTTCCAAGTCCAAACTGAGGGATAGTATTTCCGTTGTTTAATCTTAAAGTTTTCATCTTTTTTAATTAACCTTTACTTTGTGACTGGAATTTGAATTTCGCTACGTTTAGCAGCATCGGGTTTATAGGGGCCATCGTAGAATAAACGACGAGGTTCCCCAACCATCTGATAATCAGGATTTTCTGATAGCCAATTTTTCAGTTTGTCTAATCCTTGCTGATAACTTTGGTAGGAATAACCTCCCATTAATCCTAAGCTTACCACGGTCATAGCAGGGATGTCTTCAACTGTAATATTATCAGCTATTTCTTGGGGATAAATATCCGTATTACGATACAGAAAGGAAACCGTTGCTTCTCCTGTTTTCTCATTACTTTCCAAGCTACTCAAGGGATAACGGGTTTCCACTGGTGCCGTCATGGAAATATTATTGCTGCTGATGTGTTGATATAAGGAAGAAAATGCTTGACTTCCTGCTTCAGAGAGATTCCCTGAATAATGATAAGTAGCAGCACGATAGGCAGGATATTGCTTAATTTCTATCTTATCGGGGGTGGTAGGGGTCGGAAAACCAACGGGGAGGGGCGCACTATTGGCCTGGTAAATACCCAAAGCAAACCAAGCGATCGCTATAAGACCTATGGGTAGTAATAAATAAAGAGGTTTCATGGTTAAAGATATCAATTATACTAATTAACTGTAACATAATTTTCCTACTGATTACAGATCGGAAGGCTGAGTTATTATCACTTATAATAATGGATTATGAAAATCAAAAATTGTTTCTTAAGTATTATCTTGATCATCCTATTATTAATTAATGGTTGTGCTAGTAATGAAATTGATAATTTTGAAAGTACAAACACTCCCTTAAAAGGAAAAATTTTAGTCTGGGCCGAAATTCCTATCGGACTAACAGAAAAACAAAGTGCTTATTTTCAAGAGCTTGTTGATGATGCCACAATACAGTTTGATAAACTCAATCCTGATGTTACAGTATCCCTAAAATTTGTCTTACCCGATGAACAATTATCTGAGTTTAGTCGAGAAATTGCTAGAGGTGCTGGTCCAGATATTTTTGCGGTTTCTTTAACGAATAATAAAATTGCCTCACTCATTCGTTTAGGGTATTTGAGAAGTATAGATCAAGAGAATTTTGACTTATCTCAGTTCCGACCAGAAACCCTGCAACAAGTCAGCTATGATAATAAACTTTATGCTATACCAGTTCGTTTAGCAACCCAAGTTCTTTGTTATAACACAAATAAAGTGAAAGAAGTTCCCAAAACCTTAGATGAATTAATTATACAAGCTCGTCGGGGCTATTCTGTGGGATTACTTTCCAGTTTTCGTAACACTTTTTGGGGGACAGGGGCTTTTGGAGGGGAATTATTGGATGAATCAGGGCGCATTATTTTAGGGGAAAATGAAGGTTGGGTACAGTGGATGCAATGGCTGAAAAATGCTCAGAATGAACCTAATTTTTATCTTATTGAGGATGCTGATACCCTACAAGAAGCTTTTATCCAAGGGAGATTAACCTATACAGCTTGTTCATCGGGTTGGCTACCTCTGCTCAGTGAAGCCCTAGGAAAAAATAATTTAGGGGTTGCTGTATTACCTGGTCGAAAAGATCAACCAGCTACTCCTCCTTTATGGACTGTTGGTTTTATTTTTAATCGGGCTTCTAGCGAAAATCAACATCAATTAGCTCTGAAATTGGCTCAGTTTTCCACCAATGCTCAATATCAACAGCAATTACAGGTTAAAGCGGCTTTTCTCATTCCTGTCAATAGAAATGCTAAAGTTGATGCTAGTTTATTTCCGAAGCAAGCCACATTATTTGAACAATCTAAAACAGGGGTTATTGTCTCTTTAGATCAACTGGAGAAAAATCAAGCTATCTTTGAATATGGTTCTGCTCTTTATCACCAAGTGATGGCTGGAGAAATGACACCAGAAGAGGCTGCTTTAAAAATTCAACAAGCGGTTAACAATCAATTTAATAACAAATTGTAAGGGTGATTTATGAATCAAGAAATAGTCCTTAATTCCAGTTATTTTTGGGAAGAATGGTTAAAAACTATGGTTATCTTACAACGTCCAGCAGTTCAAATTCAACTGTTAGTAATTACAATTTCTCTTTTTATAATGTTTATCATTACTCAATGGTTATGGAGCAAATTTAAACAACTATTTCCTGATATTAGCCAGTTTGAAGAAAAAAATAAAGAGCGATATTATCAACAGTGTTTTTCTGCTTTAGTTTGCTATCTAATGTTTCCAATTTTTAGTTTAATTACTATTGGTTTTTGGCAATTTATATTTTTACAATTGGGTTGGTTTGCAGGATATCTAAGTGATACTATTGATCTTTTATGGATCTATATTTTTTATCGTGTCTTTTTAGTTACACTGTATGCTTCATTGAATCTTAAGACAGTTGAACATTATCATCATCGATTTTTTGCCCCTCTATTTACTACTTTTATTATTTTACACATTATCAATATAATAACTGATTTTGACACCATATTTAGGGTTTCCTTTTTTCAATTGTTTGATCAATCAGTTACTTTAGGAGATATGGTAGTTACGGTAGGGGGACTATATTTTTGGATAACAGGATGTTCTCTTTTTGAAAAAGGTTTAATTTATCTTTTTTCTAAGGAAATTCGCACAGATCAAAGGGCGGTTCAATCAATTTCTTTAATTCTTCGTTACTTTTTAATTGGATTAGGAATTGTTCTTATTTTTGGTTATGTTGGTATTAGTCCCACTGCTTTAGCTGCGATTACGGGGGGTTTATCTGTGGGTATTGGTTTTGGTTTAAAAGAAGTAATTAGTAACTTTGTTAGTGGTTTATTTCTATTATTTGAAGGTGCGTTAAAACCCGATGATGTTATTAGCATTAATAATGAAATGAGTCAGGTTAAAAAATTCGGAGTTAGGGCAACAACGGTACAAGTTATTAGAGATAATTCTGAGAAAATCATTCCTAACCAAACATTTTTCACTGAAGAAGTAACTACGTTTACAGGGAGTGATCCATTAGTCTATCGTTCCGTTATTGTTGGCGCAAACTATAATTGTGATCCGCAACAAGTCATCAAAGTTTTACTAGAAGTTGCTGATAATAACCCCAATATTTTAGAGTATCCCAGACCGGTTGCTTTTGCCCTTGAATTTGCCGATTCTAGTATTAACTTTGAGCTTAAATTTTGGCTTGATGATCCTTTAATAACTAAACGAGTAACTAGCAGTTTAATTTGCGATATTTGGAAAGCATTTAAGAAAAATGATATCGAAATTCCTTATCCTCAAAGAGATTTACATATTATTAATGG
>JASJBX010000010.1 GCA_030066295.1 Crocosphaera sp. | reverse complement strand
TTCCTGGGGGATGATCTTGGACGTTATTGTAGTATAAAAGTCCATACAGCGCAGCAATAATACCCGTTCCAGCGATACAAAGCCGCCAATTGAGCAGGGGATCACCTGCGGGGGAAAGTGCGCCAAAGGCCAACCATCCACCGATGGTGGGCAGGGTAAACGCAGCCGCCGCCGATCCAAAGTTACCCCAACCGCCATAAATACCTTCAGCGAGTCCGATCTCTTTGGGGGGGAACCATTCTGCAACCATGCGAATACCAATAACAAACCCTGCGCCGACGATACCCAACATTAACCGTCCGATCACTAACTGGGTGAAGCTTTGGGCCGTTGCAAAGACTAAACAGGGAATGGCTGCATAGATCAACAGCAATGTATAAGTAATTCTCGGACCGTATCTATCTAATAACATTCCGATGATAATGCGCGCAGGAACGGTTAAGGCGACGTTACAGATAGCTAAAGTTCTAATTTGACTGACTTCTAGTCCAAAATCAGCTTTTACCTGGGTTGCTAAGGGGGCTAAGTTAAACCAAACCACAAAGGATAAAAAGAAAGCAAACCAGGTCATGTGGAGTATTTTGTACCTTCCACGTAATGACCACATTTCTCCAAGCATTTTCGTTGTTTTCCTCTCGATATCGTTAGATAAGATTAAAAAGTATTAGGGAATAGGGAACAGGGAATAGGGAACGGGGAACAGTTAGTGCGTCAAATGTTGGTCATCTATCTACGTTTTGCCCCGAAATTCTTAATTAAGATATCGGACAAAACAGGGAGTAAGTCGTCGCAAGCAATACCTTTTTGGACACAAGTGCCTAAATGAGCATCTTTACCGACTTTTCCCCCCATATATAAGTCAACCCCTTCGACGGTTTTGCCATCTTTGCGAACTTTTGTCCCCATTAAACCGATATCGGCCACTTGGGGTTGTCCACAGGAGTTGGGGCAACCAGTCCAATGAATGCGAACGGTTTGGGGTAATTCTAAGGCTTCATCTAGTTCCTTAGCTAAAGCTACGGCACGATTTTTCGTCTCAACTAGAGCAAAGTTACAAAATTGCGCTCCTGTACAAGAAACTAAGGCTCTTTGTAAGGGTTTTGGGCTAATACTAAACTTTTCTAGAATGGGTTCTTCTAAAAACGGCTCTAAGTTGTCATCGGGAATATGGGGAATAATGACATTTTGCTCCACAGTTAAGCGAATTTCACCATTTCCATAGACCTCTGCTATCCTGGCTAAGTCTAGCATATCCTCAGCGTATAAACGCCCTACAGGAACGTGCAACCCGACATAGTTTAAACCTGCTTGTTTTTGGGGGAAGACACCAAGATGATCCCGCTTTTCCCAATCTATTGCGTCTTTTTCGGCTGATGGGGTTAATTTATAGCCTAATTCCGCTTCAACTGCTTTACGGAACTTATCGATACCCCATTCGTCGATTAACCACATCAGACGGGCTTTTTGACGGTTAGCTCTTGAGCCATGATCCCGAAATACGGTTAAAATGGCACGGCATAACCCCACCACCGCCGGTTCTATGGGGGGAACCCAAGCCTTAAGGGGAATAGCTGCCTCGCAGCGTTTAGCAGAGAAAAAGCCGCCCACTACCACATTAAACCCTAGTTCACCGTCTTTATAGGCAGGAACAAAGGCAATATCGTTAATTTCGGCATGAACCGAGTTATCCCGTCCCCCTTCTATAGCAATATTGAATTTACGGGGTAAGTTAGTAAAGTCATAATTACCTTCCCCGTGGTTAGTAATCATGTCCTGTACTTTCTGCACTAACTCACGGGTGTCGATGAGTTCATCTGCATCTAAACCGGCCATGGGGGAACCCGTAATATTACGGACGTTATCCATTCCGGACTGCATAGATGTCATCTTGGCCGCCTTGAGACGGTTAAAGATGTCGGGGATATCTTCAAGACGAATTCCCCTCAGTTGCAGGTTTTGTCGGGTAGTGATGTCGGCGTTTCCATCCTCCCCATATCGTTGTACAATGTGGCCGAGAACTCGCATTTGTTCGCTGGTTAGGATACCATTGGGCATCCGCATTCGTAACATGAACTTGCCAGGGGTAACAGGACGGTAGAAGATGCCCACCCATTTAAGGCGATGTTCGAGATCGGTTTTGTCCATTGCTCTCCAACCGATACGGGCAAAGTATTCTAATTCGTCTTTTATAGCGAGTCCATCTTTTTCGGCCTTGATTTTTTCAAATTTGTTTAATTTTACTTTTTCTTGAGGTTGGGTACTTTGCACCACAGGGAAAACCCTCCATCTGGTCGAGTTGTACCTATTTAAGCCCCACAATTCGAGAATTTTTGTAGCTGATGTAACAAAATGTTGAACAAAATGCGTTTTTTGCATTTCTGATATGTTTTTTTTGCATATAGATTACGCTTGATTACTTGTATTAAAGTCGGCTTTCTGTGACAGCTAAACAAACCCAAAAATTTGAGGACGATTAGCACGAATAGGAAATTGATTCAAATAGGCTACTGGATCACTAGGATCAAATCCTCGCCCGTCAATAAAAGCAGTGGTTGTTTCTTTTTTCATGCTATCACTAGGGAAGGGAATATTTAAGGCCTCGGCTACTTCTTCATAGATGGTAATGGGATAAATTTTATCTAATAATTGATCAGCTTCTTTTGGATAGTCATAAATTTCTAAATCATGCCAACGAATCATTTGGGTTAACATCCAAATAGCATGGGAACGCCAAGGATAATTAGCATGGTCATTTTCTCCTAAATAGTTGACTTCTTGATGATGAAAAATAGTATAATCAGGAATACTTTTCTGATAATTTTCGCCGATTTCATGACTATAAGAATAATTGCCAATTAACGTCGATTCAATCAAACTTTTATCCAAGTTGAGATAGTTAGGTTGTGCTAAAATGGTGGCAATTTCTGTCTGATTACCCATGCGATCGCAATATTGGCCAGCCTCGATTAAAGCAGCCATTAACGCCCTCGTGGTCTTGGGATGTTTTCTTGCCCAACCCTCCATGGTGGCTAGGATTTTATTAGGATGGCCTCGCCAAATATCCCGACTAATATAACTAATAAATCCTGCTTTTTCTAGTACCGTTTGTTGATTCCAAGGGGAAGACGCGCTATAACCATCAATAATTCCTGCTTGCAATTTATAGATCATTTGAGAAGCAGGAAACTCCAGCAACTTCACTTCGGTTTTGGGGATTAAACCGATAGCTGATAACCAATAACGAGTCAGATACGTATCGGTAGAAAAAGGAGAATCAACGGCAAAATTGACGGGGGTTTCACGGTTTCGCCAGTAGTGTCGAATATTCTCTTCAAAGTCAGTAAAATTGAAATAATCTACCGATGGCCGTACCCCTGCGTCCCAAGCTTTTTGGCTTATAGTAATGGCACTACCATTGAGATTAAGGGTCATTAAAGAGATTAAAGGAGCTTCTTCTTTCCCCAATTGTGCCAACATAGGGAAAGCATAGGGAAGTTGTCCTGCATCCATTTTCCACCCTATTAACTCTTCTTTTACCCCTTCCCACGTTTCAAGGCGTTTTAGGGTAACAGACAAGCCATAACGCTCAAAAAACCCCTTTTCCTGAGCAATAATTAAGGGGGCTGCATCCCCATTAGGCACATAGCCCAGAATTAAGTTAGACTTTTCTAAGGTACCAAAATCTAGGTCGGTTTTCTGCTTATTATTGAAGGAAAAAATATCGGTATTACTGCAAGCTGTGACCCCTAAGCTTGCTAACCCTAAACCACCGTATTTAATAAAGTTGCGACGTTTCATAAATAATTTTAATTAATAATTTTGTATTTTTAAGGATCAATAAAAGGACTGACATCCCGCGCTGGACATCCAGCTAAAGCGGCCAAATTAATTGGTTTTTGTCCGAGACTAGATGGTATATAAGTATAGGCTAAATCAACTCCTCGATCGTTAATGGACAGTTGCCAGAAATCCTCATAACTGACAGTTCCGACAGAAATAGATTGAATTGTAACAGGTTGGGGTACGGTTTCGCCACAGGGTTCGCAAAAAAGATAAATTAATTGATTTAATTTCAGGAAAGTTGCTGCTTTTAAAGCTTGTCCTTTGTTCACATAAGAACATTGATCACCATAAGCTATCTGAGTCGAAAATAAGGTAATGGTAACGGCTAAAAAGAAAATTTTTAAGTATTTTAACATAGTTAATTTACCAAATTTATTTTTGATCCTTGATTAGTTTTATAAACTTCTATACGATGTTGAAAGGCTTCTTTAAATTGGGGCATATGGGTGACCGCTAAAATACAAGAAAAGTCAGAAGAAATGGCATTAATAGCTGCAATTAAACGTTCACATCCTTGTGCATCTTGAGTTCCAAACCCTTCGTCAATAATTAACATTTGTAAGGTGGTTCCTGCCCGTTGTGCCAACAATTTAGCCAAGGCCAAACGAACTGAAAAATTAATCCTAAATGCCTCACCACCGGAATAGGTTTCGTAAGCGCGAGTCCCTTTAGCATCAGAAATAATAATGTCTAATGTATCGATCATTTTAGCAGATTTTTTTCGAGAACTGCCACTTTTTCCTACCTTTTGTGTAACAAATCGAATGTGGAATTGATTGCCTGTTAATCGAGATAAAATTTGATTAGTTTCTGTTTCTAACTGTGGTAAAACATTTTCAATCATTAATAATTGAATACCATTTTTACTGAAAGCTTTAGTTAATTCTGTATAAACTCGATACTGTCTCCGAACTTGATTATATTCTTTTTCTTGTTCTTGTTGATCTTTTTTTAAGGTTTCTAGTTGAGATAAAGATTGTTCTAGTCTTCCTTTTTCAGCCAGCAAATTATCTAATCTGTGTCTTTGTTCTTTTATTTTGGTTTCTAAGGTTTCAATCTCTTTGCTATAATCTTCTATGGTTTCTAACTGAGTAGATAATTGTTGTCTGAATTTTTCTGTGTCTTTTTGTTCTTCCTGATTAGTATTAATTTTACTTTTAATGCTTTTTGACTGTTCTTGTAATTGAGGATAATCTTGTTTAACAGCTTGTAATTTTTGATAATCAACGACACAAGATTGAGATTTACGAATATAGTTCGATATCCTTTGATGATAAGCTCGATCATAGTTTAAACTGGTTAAGTCTTCTTCTATTTTCTCGATTTCTTGGTTTAATTCTGAATCGGTTTCTAAGTTCTTAATTTCTCTTTTTAATTGTTCAATTTTAGTAATAATTTCAGGCTTTTGTTGATGTATTCTTTTTTGATTTCGGATAGCATCTTCTATTCTCGCTTGTTTAATTTCTGCCCATCGTAACCGTTCAACTTCTCCCCTGGCTAACGCATGAATTTGTTCGTCATAGTTAAGTTCTTTCAATCTTTTATTGATGATTTTAATGTCATTTTGTATATCAATTCCGTAGGTTCCTGTTTTAATTAAGTTGCCAATGTTTTCTTTTTCTTTAAGAATTTTTTTGAGCTTAATTTTGACTTCTCCTGATTGTTCAAGTTGGGCTTCAATTCGTGAAAATTCTTGTTGTATATTACCTGATTTTTTGAGGTTATTTTCTAATTCTTTATCCTCAGCTATTAATGTTTTGATATCACGCTTAATAATTGATAGTTCTTCTTGCAAAAACCAAATCTGTTCTTGAAGTTTTTGCTGTTGTTTATTCGTTTTATCAATAACGTTATGACGGCGCGTTTCATCTAATTCCTGCTCACACAAGGGACAAGTGGACTCTGGATTATTGAGTAAACTTATTTTTTGCTGTAATTCTTCTATTTTTTCGGTATAATTTCGCTGATTAACGATGAGTTTTTCTTGTGTCAATTTTCTTTCTTGTGATTTTTCCTTAACTCGTTTTTGATAAACTTTTTTATTGTCGATTTCTTGTATTTTATGATCTAGTTTTATTAAAATTTCTCGTCTTTCAGGAATTTTTTCTAATTCCTGATTATATTGATTTTCCAGAACTTCAAATTGTTCTATTTTTGCTTCTAAATTAGCTTTTATTTTTTCTAGTTCTGTCTCTAAATTTTGTTGTTCTTTCAATAAAGGTGTTACCAAATGTTGTAATTTATCTAATTCTTTTAACCGTTGCCGATGAGCATCTAATTTTTGAACAGCTATTTCAATTTCTGCCGATTGGTTAATTGTTTTTTGTAATTCTTTCTCTTGTTTTTCTAGTTGTTGTAAATGGGTTTCCTCTTGACGTATCTGCAGTTGTAATTGATTATTTTTTTTGAATATTTCTTGTTCAAGTTTCTGTTTTTTCTCTTGCATATCTTGGAAACTTTGAAACTGGTGGGATAGGTTTTCTTCTTCTTTCTGTAGGAGTAATAACTCTTCGTATTTTTCTGTAATTTCCTGTTCTTGATGAATTATTTTTTCTGTTTCATTAATTTTCTGATTGAGTTGTGACTCTTCTTGTTGTAATTTTTTGAATTCTTTTTCTAAGGTTTGCTGTTTATTTTGATGCCATGTAAATTGTTCTAACCAAGCTTGACGATGACTATCTTTCTGTTTAATTTTTTGTAAAGTTTCCCTATCTATTTGTTGTAATCTTTGTAGCCTTTCAATCTCTTGATTAACATTTTTTTGCTGACTATGAACATCTTTTTTCTCTTCTATTTGTTGTTCAATTCTGTCTAAACTTAATTTAAGTTGCTCCCCTTGTATTTTATATTTCTTAGATAAATCCTTAGCTTTTTCTGATAATTGTTCATACTGATCTAATTTTAATAACTCAGCTAAGACTTTTTTTCTTTCTGTCGCCCCCCTTAACATAAATTCATCAGCCCTTCCTTGACGTAAATAGGCTGAATTAATAAAGGTATCGTAATCTAATTTTAAGGTAGTAACGATAATCCCTTGAGTATCCCGAACCTTTTTTGCGCTTAAAGAAATAAAGTGATTTCCACTATTAACTTGAAAATCTAAGGTCGGACTTTTTCCCCGTTGACGACTGCGAATAATTCGATAATTTTGTTCGTAAGAAATAAATTCAAAATCAACCCTAACATAGTCAGCCGTGGTATGAATTATATCATCATCGGAAGCCGTCCGACTTTTCCCCCAAATTGCCCAGGTTATTGCTTCTAATAACGAGGATTTTCCTGCACCATTTGCCCCACAAATACAAGCAGTATGTAACCCCCGAAAATCAAGGATAATGTCTCGATAACTCAAAAAGTTTTTCAGGGTAAGTTGCAAAGGTATCATATTAACAAATCAACCAACAAAGCGATGGATGGAAAGATATTGCTATTTAGTGTAACGAGAAAAGTTTGAGAACTTCTAGAGGGTGTCTGTAAACCGTTACAATTATTGATAATTTAAAAAAGATTAAAGATAATCTCAAAAATCGGGGCTGGTACCATTTCACCTCGAAAGTCCAATAATTGAACGATTACTAAATAAACAACTGCTAAAATAATAGAGATTGCTCCAGTAATAATAGCGACAATTTTACCTTGATTCATAATTAATTTTTTGATTCAACCATCTAATTATCTATTATAGTCCCTCGATGTTAGAATAAGAAAATTGTTAGTGATTGAGTACAACAATGACCGATACAATTTTTAGTAAGATTATTCGGCGAGAAATACCTGCTAATATCGTCTATGAAGATGATTTATGCTTAGCTTTTACTGATATTAACCCTCAAGCCCCCACCCATATTTTAGTCATTCCTAAAAAACCAATTCCTAAACTAGAAGAAGCCCAAGAAGAGGATCATCGTCTTTTAGGACATCTTTTAATGAAGGTGAAACAAGTTGCCCAAGAAGCAGGATTAACCAATGGTTATCGTGTGGTGATTAATAATGGAGAAGATGGGGGGCAAACTGTTGATCATCTTCATTTACATATTTTAGGGGGGCGATCGCTAACTTGGCCGCCGGGGTAAAAAGTAGGGGTCAACGGCCGTTGACCCCTACTTATCTTCTTGGTCTTATTAATTAATAAAAAGCATCTAAATCAATGGCTTTTGATCCTCCCTGCTTTAACTGTTTCAATAGGCTTTCCAGTTGAATCCAAACTAAAGCAGCAATAAAAATGGTCATGGGTAAGGAAATCGCATAGGATAGCCAACGATCAAAGAGAAAAATCTCTAAACCCGCCGATAAAAAGACGCAAATTCCAACACAAATCCCAAAAAAGGGTAACTGTAACGCTGAACCTTTCAGCATTTGATCCATGGGCTTTTTCAACATTCCATGAATTTCAGATTTTAGGGTAGCTTCAAAGGCTAAACCGCAGGTAAGACCGATGAATAAGCCGGCAACCACTAGGAAATAAGGGGGCTGAGGTAAATAGTACATAAACGGCAGGGATTGATTAATGATAGATTAGTTGAGAGGGGCTGTAGGCGGAAGAATCGCTGCGACACCAGCAGTAGACAATTGACGGAATGCGTTGATAGCAACACCAAATAATTGTTGAGGTTGAAGATCATCGCTGATCAAAGTCCAAATCCGTTGAACTTCTTCGGTATGTAACCGATCGTCTTCCGTTAAGGCTAACAATAATTGATGACGTAAATATCTTCCTTCATCCGACAAGACATATTGTAATCCCAATTGTGCCGTTGGTAGTAGATCAAATTGTTCGTCGGAACGGGCAATACTGATCATATTTTCTAACCGTTGCCACTGGAATTTTCCATCTTTGAACAACACTTCTATGAGTCTTCTTCTCAGTTGAGGAGATTCTCCCGTTAATAAGCGTCTGGCAACATAAGGATAGGCAACTTCTACAATTTTGAAGTTAGAATCAAGGCTAAGGGCTAACCCTTCTTGAGTAATTAAGGAACGAATAATTAAGGCAAATTTAGCCGGAACGCGGAAGGGATATTCATACATTAATTCCGAAAAATCATCGGTGATGGTTTTGAAGTTAAAGTCCCCCACACTTTGACCGATGGCATTACCTAAAACTCGTTCTAAGGCTGGAACAATGGGCTGAATATTGGTATCCGAGGTCAAAAAACCTAACTGCACAAAGTCTTTTGCTAAGGCATCATAATCTTGATTGATTAATTGGACAACGGAACTGGCAATGGTTTCTTTGGTTTCTTCTTCTAACTGATCCATCATGCCGAAATCGATAAAAGCCATGCGGCCATCGAGAGTGGCGAAGAGGTTGCCCGGATGGGGATCAGCATGAAAAAATCCATGTTCTAGTAGTTGTCTTAATCCTGAGGTTACCCCGATCCTAACAATAGCATAAGGGTCTAATCCGGCTGCTTTAATTTGTTCGGTATCGGTTAATTTGTAGCCTTGAATCCATTCTAAGGTTAAGACACGGTCGCTACTATAAGACCAGTAAATAACGGGAACTTTTACGTCATCGTCGTCTCGGAAATTGGCTGCAAATTTCTCGGCGTTTCTTCCTTCATTCACGTAGTCAATTTCTTCAAATAATTTAACCCCAAACTCGTCTACAATTAGGGTTAAATCGTGACCTAAATTGAGGGGTAAAAAACGACCAAATTGACAAGCTGCCCAACGCATTAAGAAGAGATCGCGGGTTAAAATGGGTCTAAGATGGGGCCGTTGTACTTTAACCGCTACTTCTTCCCCGGTGTGCAACAAAGCGCGATAAACCTGTCCTAAACTAGCGGCTGCTACGGGATGGGGGGAAATTTCTCGGTAGGCTTGATCGATGCTCATACCAAGAGATTTTTCTATAATGGAGAAGGCAATCTTGTTATCGAAGGGGGGCAGTTGATCCTGTAGTTTGATCAGTTCTCCGAGGAAGTCAGGACGGATCAAGTCGGGACGGGTTGATAGGGCCTGACCTACTTTGATAAAGGTTGGCCCCAAGCGGGTAAGAATTTCCCTTAATTCTGTTGCACATTTCTGTTTATTCTCTTTATCGGGGTTAAACCAATGATCCCATTGGAGATGGAGTAAAAACCAACCAAAAGACCAGACGATGGTGATTGCCCTTCTGATTACTTCCCAAGGACGTAAGCGGTAATAACGGGCGATAGCAGCAGAATCATAGCGTTTTTGCTGTTGAATGTGGGAACTGGTGTCACTGTATTCTAGGGTTTGCCAAGTCACAAGCGTTTACTAATGCCTCTGAACTCAAAAGGATGAAAAAAAAAGGATCTTAAAGTTTGCTATACAAAAATATGAATATCTTAACTTATTTATTATGCTTGATCTTCCTTTTTTTCGCAACATTTCTTAATTAATGACCGAATGTAGCTCCTGGGGGTTAAGATGGCTGTGAACGACTTGGCCATCTTTAAACCAGATGACTCGGCGAGAATGACGGGCTACCTCTGTCTCATGGGTAACCACTACAACTGTGATCCCGGCTTGATACAGGCTTTCAAAAATGTCTAGAACTTCCTCTGTGGTTTGAGAGTCTAGGGCCCCTGTGGGTTCGTCTGCTAATAGTAGAACTGGCTGATTGACAATGGCACGGGCAAGGGCGACCCGTTGTTGTTGTCCTCCTGAGAGTTGATTAGGCTTGTTATTAACTCTGTTTCCTAAACCCACCTTTTCCAAGGCTTCTAAAGCGCGATCGCGACGTTCTGAAGGGGACACCTCAGCATAGATCATGGGTAAAATGACGTTGTCTAAGGCCGTCATTTGAGGCAGGAGATGGAACTGTTGGAAAACAAAACCAATCTTACGATTACGGATGGCAGCCAACTGAGAATCGGGTAGTTGGGACACATCCACATTATCTAAATAATATCGTCCTGAAGAGGGACGGTCAAGACAACCGATAATATTCATCAGGGTTGATTTTCCTGACCCGGATGCCCCCATAATGGTGCAGTATTCTCCTTTTTCAATGGTCAAATCAATGTTATCTAACGCTTTGACCTTTGTATTGTCACTGCCATAAATTTTGGTGATTGTTTCCAGACGAATAATAATCGAATGATAGTCACGAGAGGGAGTAGGTTGAAATAATTTGTTACTTAAAGGAAGACCTTCAGTCGTCATAATCAATCTAAATATTTTAAAATTAGTTAATTATAGCATTTTCTATTCATTCAGCATGAAAGTTATAAAAAAAAGAATAGCAAAAGCAATTGCTTGCTTTCCAGAACGTTTACTAGATTACCGCAAGAGTAGAGATTATTTATACCTGTTTTTTATAGGAATTTTTCCCATTATATTTTCCTTTTTTATCGGTTTAAATAATAGTATACATTTAACTTTACAAGGAGAAGACGAAACGATTGTATATAAAGGCTACTGGCTAAGCTGGAATTGGATAATTTACCCTCTTATTTTACCATTAAGTTTATGCTTACTCCGAAAAATAACAAACAAGCTATTTGGCTTACCCTGTAAGTATAATAAATACTATCGCCCAGTTCCTTTACTGATGTTGTATCAACAAAATGAAAATGAGTACCCATTTACCTTATTCGGAAAATTATCTAAATTACTAAAAACATTATATGAAAACCAAGAGGGAAAAACAATCACAGAGCTAATTGAGGAAAAACTAAGGCAAATAGCTTTAAATAAATACCAATATTTTCTAATATTTTTTATAGACATATTTATCCATGTAGTCGGAAGATTTAAAACTATTGAGATATATTTATCATATTATCAAAATCCTGGTCAATATGCTCCAGACAAATTATATCGTGAATTAGATTGGGAAATTTTTTTTACAATCTCAAATTTTGCCCGAAAATATTCATTACAAATCCCTCAAGATTATCGTCATGTTGACATTAATTTTAACTTACTATTTTCTATATCTTGTTACTTAAATCAGTTTCTTATATTTTTTATTTCCTTAACAGCAATCGTTTTATCATTTAGATTCAATTATTTTTATTTAAGCAGAATATATATAAGAAGTAATGTCTATAAACAAAAAGATGTAAGGAAATATATTGTCTTGAATTTTGAAGACAAGGACTTTAGATTTGGGCTATCAAAACTAGATGATATTTTTGACTTACAAATTACTATACTGATAATTGCTGGAGTTTTTTTATTAGTTAGTAGATACGCTAATATCCCGTCAGAATATTATTCTTTAGGTGGCATAGTTACACAACTTTTTGAAAACAAAAAAAATCTGATAGGATTAAAAGATATTTTTAACGAACTAGAAATAGTTCATTTTTTTCCTGATACCGGTCAAGTGGTTATAGCAATTACTTGGTTACTAGGATTCTTAGTAGTTTGTATGCCAGCTTGTGTTAAATTCCTTCCTCTTGGATTACTTAGAAATCCTATTATTTTACTTAAAAACCTTTTAAAAGGAATGAAGTGTACAGATTATTTAAAAGAATTTATCCCACCTGAAAAAGAAAAAAATCACTACAAATTGAGTGCGCCAGATAATGTAAAATGGGTTACTAAAAAGTTCAAAGAGCAATCTTTTTGGCCAATTGGTGATGAAAATGCTGTTAGACTTTTATTTTTCGTTTTTGTAGTCTTTTACGTCCTTTTAATTCCTCTGAAGCTAAATATTAGTAAATTTGGTGATTTTTTTGATATTACGCTAGTATTATTTTTAGCAGGTTTTACATCTTGGATTCTGTTGAAAGTTTTTAAAATATTACTAGGATCTTATTTAAAAGTTCCCCAGAAATGAAGTTTGAAAAAAACGAGATTTTTAAGATTCTGTTTAATGGTAAAACAGCCCATTATCATGAGGATATTAACGATATTGCTCATTTCTCAGAATGATTAATAAGGATATGAAAAATATCCTAACAAATTTTACTACTGTTATATTAACCCAATTATTTTCCTTTAATTTCCATCAAATAAAAAAGACTATTTTTAAGGTAGTGCAAATTTTATCCTCAATGTTAGTAAATCTTGAACTTTGGTAAAAAATGCTATATTAAATCTATAGTAACCTTTTTTTCTAGCTTTTCCCACTAACAAATTTCTCTAATTCTAGTCTTTTAAACGTTAATGAAAACGATGCAATTGACAAACTTCCTACCTTCTCTCAGGATTTACAGTATCACACTCCTTCTCAGTGTGATTCTTTGTTTTGGTGGGTTTCCACTCTTATCGTCTCAAGCTGATACCATCACAGAATTAGCCCAAACCCCAGTCAGTCTGACTGCTGATAGTTTTGTGGCCGCAGCCGTTGCCAAAACTGGGCCGGCGGTGGTTCGTATCGATACGGAAACCGTTGTCACCCGACAGATTGATCCCTTTTTTGATGATCCGTTTTTCCGTGACTTCTTTGGTCAACAGTTTCGGCCCCCCCGACAACAAAGAATTACGGGCCAAGGTTCTGGGTTTATTGTTGATGGCAGTGGTATCATTTTAACCAATGCTCACGTGGTGAATAGTGCCGATAAAGTAACCGTTACCCTCAAAGATGGACGTACGTTCAACGGAGAAGTAAAAGGCACCGATGAAGTGACAGATTTAGCGGTAGTCGCTATTAACCCTCAAAGTAATAGTTTACCCGTGGCATCTTTGGGAGACTCCAGTAATCTAAAAGTAGGAGATTGGGCGATCGCGGTGGGTAATCCGGTCGGCTTAGATAATACGGTAACCTTGGGCATTATTAGTACCATTGGTCGTTCCGCCGCCAAAGCGGGTATCCCTGATAAACGTCTTGATTTTATCCAAACCGATGCAGCTATTAACCCAGGTAACTCTGGCGGGCCCCTCTTAAATAGTAAAGGGGAAGTGATTGGCATTAATACCGCTATCCGGGCCGACGCGATGGGTATTGGTTTCGCCATCCCCATCAATAAAGCCAAAGCTTTAGAAAAAACCCTGGCCTCCGGACAAAAAGTCCCCCATCCTTATATTGGGGTACAAATGATTAACCTAACCCCAGAAATTGCTCGGGAAAATAATAGTAACCCCAACTCTCCCATCATTGTTGCTGAAGTGGATGGTATTTTGGTGGTGCAAGTGGTTCCCAACAGTCCAGCAGAAAGGGCTAGATTACGGCGGGGAGATGTGATCGTAGCTGTTAATGGGCAACCAGTGAAAGATGGCACTGATTTACAGAAAATTGTCGAAAATGTGGGCATTAATGCCAGTTTAAGAGTGAAATTGTATCGAGGCGATCGCTTATTAGAATTGACGGTGAAAACCGAACAATTACAAGGAGTTTCCTAGTTATTTAATCCTTCTTTTCGTCTGATTGTAGGGGTCAAGGGTTGTTGACCCCTATTTAATTTTAAACCCCGTCGTCAACGACGGGGTTTAAGTATGTTAAGGTTAAGATCATAACTATAAAAAAAAGCTTAAATTAGTTTTTCTGAGAGTCAATATAATGGAATCTTCTTTTAAGAGAGTTTATCTAGAAGCTTATAAAAATCGTTTTCTAGAATGGTTGAATTTACCTTCTTTTTCCTGGCGTTTTCTGCGGTTAGCCTCCATCAATATTTTATCGAATTTAATGGTTCCCATTGCCGGGTTACTCAGCATTACTTTTTTAGGGCATTTAGAAGATATTCATCATTTAGCTGGCGTTACCTTAGCGACGATTATTTTTAATTATCTTTACCGCGCCTTGGGTTTTCTGCGGACTAGTACTACAGGAATAACTGCCCAAGGAATGGGACGAAAAGACTCGGAATCTGTCTTATTAGTGTTACTAAAAAACGGATTATTAGCCTTAAGTTTGGGACTAATTATTTTAGTGTTGCAGTATCCTGTACGATGGATAGGATTTAATTTAGTGAGTGCTGCACCTATAGTAAAAGCCTCTGCTCAAAGCTACTATGATATGAGAATATTGGGTGCGCCGGCTGTTTTACTGAATTTTGTTTTAATTGGTTGGTTTTTAGGTAAAGAACAAAGCGGAAAAGTCTTATGGTTATCTATTATTGGTAACGGGGCTAACGTTATTCTAGATTATTTATTAATTATTCGTTGGGGTTTAGAAAGCGGGGGTGCTGGTTTAGCTACTTCTTTAAGCCAGATAATTATGTGTTTAATTGGATTATGTTTAGTTATTAAAGAAATTAATTGGCAAGACATTCAACAGGTTAGACAAAAACTTTCCTTTGAACAATGGAAAGGTAATTTAATGTTGAACCGTGATTTATTTATTCGTACGTTAATTTTATTGTCTGCTTTCTCTTTATTTACAAATGTTAGTTCTGCCATGGGAACATTAGTTTTAGCTGAAAATTCGGTTTTATTACAAGTGTTTTCCTTGGTTGTTTATTTTATTGATGGATTAGCCTTTGCCACAGAATCTTTAGCGGGT
The DNA here is from genome assembly GCA_030066295.1 of Crocosphaera sp. GTDB lineage: Bacteria > Cyanobacteriota > Cyanobacteriia > Cyanobacteriales > Microcystaceae > Crocosphaera. The sequence continues at coordinate 14,338 of JASJBX010000010.1, read as the reverse complement.
AACTTTAAAGGGGAAGGTAGTAAGAAGAAGTTAATTCCTTTACTAAAATTATCAGCAAGTCTGGGGTTTACCTTAGCTTTAGTGGCCGTTTTTATTTTGCTTTTATTTCCCCAAACTTTATTCGGACTGTTAACCAATCATCAGGAGATTTTTCCCTATTTACAATCTCATGTTATTTGGTTATTACCCGTTTTAGGATTTGGTTCCATTGCTTTTATTTTAGATGGTTATTTCATTGGGTTAGCCGAAGGGGTTATGTTACGAAATACAGCCTTAGGATCAACGTTTATTGGGTTTGTCCCTGTTGCTATGATTGCCTGGCATTACAATAATAGTAATTTATTGTGGTTAGCTTTATCGTTATTTATGGTAACAAGAGTGATTTTACTGGGTTTAAAAGTTCCGCAAACATTAAAAAAGTAAATGACCCTTTAAATAGTCATAATATTTTGATCACTCATGACATAATTTTGATAGAAACTTTTTCTAAGTTCAGTACACATTTTTGAGGGTTGGTTACGGTGGATAATGAATTAACAAATGAGTCAGATATCTTATGACCACCTAACCCACCCTACGGGATTTAGAAATAACTAACTTTCGCTGGTTAAATTACGTTGAGGATCACCTAATTTAATAGTTTGTGTCGCTTTAACAGGAGAAATTACAGGGGTTAAATTCCAATGATTAGCTAATCTTTGTAACAAGCGATCTTGTTCCACTCGAAAACGGTCAACATTAGGCCCATGATTAATAATAGAAAACCAGACCAGACCGCGTTCTTTGGTGGGAATGACACCAGCTAAGGCACTGACTTGGGCCAAGGTTCCCGTTTTCACCGCTACCCCATCGGGAATACTTCGCCATTGGACGGTTCCCGTTTTATCTCGTCCCCCCATGGGAAATAAGTCAGCCACACCCAAGGGGTTATCTTGTAACTTTTCTTCCATGGCCATTAACATTCCGACCGAGGCCCTAGGAGAAATTCGATTTTCTACCCCCAACCCTGAACCATTGATTAATTGGACTTCTTGGGGATCAACCTTAGCTGCTTTGGCGGCCATTTCTGAGACAACGGCAGCCCCTCCCACCGACTCGGCGATCATCTCAGACATGACATTATTACTGTAAATGTTCATTTGTTTGAGGAGTTCGGCCATGGTTAGAGATTGGTGAGTGAGTCGGGTTTTTGCCGTCTCAGGGACCTTATTTTCCACTTTAACGGTTCCTTGAATGGTAATTTGCGGTTTTGGGGTATTGGGGGGTAAGGTTCGATATTGTTGCTTAATTAACGGTGTCCAGCGATTAGAATTAAGGGCCAGTTGTAATAATTGTCCTGAAGTTTGGGGATTAGATTTAAAATTCATGGCAAAATTATCCACAATAATTAAGTTGCCGGTGACTTCTTTGATCCCCAGTTCGTTGAGTTTGTTTCCTACTGCGATCGCTTCTTCCCAAACAAACAAGGGATCACCGCTACCTTTAACAATTAAATCCCCTTTCAAGACTCCATTTTCTACGGTTCCAACGGTCAAAAATTCTGTTTCAAAACGATGTTCGGTTCCCCAGGTTTCTAAGGCCGCTAAGGAGGTGGCAATTTTGGTTAAAGAGGCAGCCGATAAGGGGGTTTCAGCCTGATGTTCTCCCAAATAAGCCCAGTCTGATTGTAACCAAATTCCTTGTTTATCGGCCGAAAACCCTAAAGCTGCTAAATTGTTCAAATAATCGGCAATAATGGATTCTACCACGGGATCGGATTGGGTAGGAACATCAAACACCCTTGCCTGTTGCCAGGCGACGACAGGAACCGCTTCGATAGACGGGGGTGTTTTGCCTAATAAATTACCTAAAGTAAAAGCGAATAAATCTAACATTTTTCAACCTCCTCACTGCATAGATTATATAATAATTTGATTTATCCTTTAACTGCCCCTGCGGTCAAGCCTTCGACAATTCTTCGCTGGAAGAATAAGACTAATAAAACCAGGGGAAAAGTTCCTAAAACGGTGGCTGCTGCAATGGGTCCATAGGGAATTTCAAAGATAGTTGCACCCCCTATTTGCGCGGTAGCTACAGGAATAGTCTTCATGGTTTCACGGGTAATAAAAGTTAGGGCAAAAATGTATTCATTCCAAGCAAAAATAAAGGTTAAAATTCCTGTGGTTACTAAGGCCGGAAGGGTCATCGGTAAGAGGATTTGGACTAACATCGGAATCATTTTATAACCATCAATACGGGCTGCATCTTCTAAGTCTTTGGGCAGTTGTTCAAAGAAACTACGCATTACTAAAATGGTCAAGGGTAAATTAATCCCCGTATAAGGAATAATTAAGGCCAAATAATTATTTCCTAGTCCTAATACTTTAATCACTTCTAACAGTCCTAGAAATAGTAAGACATAAGGAAACAAAGAAACAATTAAAACCAAGGCTAAAATAAGATTTTTTCCTGGTAACTTAATTCTGGCTAATACATAAGCAGCAGGGGAACCAATGACTAAACAAATAATAGTCGAGATGATAGAAACCAAGGCACTATTAAAGATATACAGTCCAAAGGGACGACGCTGAAATAGTTCAAGATAATGTTCAAAGGTTATGGTTTTGGGAATATAAACATTAGGGATAGCAGAAATGGCATCATTGGTTTTAATAGACGTGAGAATTTGCCAGATAATGGGCGCAAGAAAAAAGATAATGACAAATAACACACTGAGATAAAGAATGATTTTTTTACTGTTCATATTTAAACCTCTTAAAAATTAAGCAACTAACGATATTCTCTGGTATTAAAATAAGCCGCCTTGTCCGCTTTTTCTGACTTTATTTAACAATAAGGCGGTTAAACCAACCGCCGCAATTAATAATAAGAAAGTAACCACAACCAAGGCTGCACCATAACCAAAGTCTAGGTATCTCATGACTGTTGCATAAATATAGATAGAAACGGTTTCTGTTGCCCCAGCAGGACCCCCTCCTGTCATGACTTGAACCAGGTCAAAAATGCCGAACGCTTGAGCAAATCTAAACAATAAAGCGATTAAGATTTGAGGCATAATTAAGGGTAAAGTTATTTGATAAAAACTTTGCCAAGGTTTAGCCCCATCAAGAGAATGGGCTTCGTATAAATCTTTAGGAATGGATTGTAAACCAGCTAATAAAATAATACTAATAAAAGGGGTTGTTTTCCACACATCAGCCACAATTAAAGCTATCATCGCTAAGGTGGGATCACCTAACCAATTAATTTCGAAATTAATGATACCTAGACGTTGTAAAATATCGTTAACCACCCCATATTGATCGTTAAAAATCCAAGCCCAAGCTAACCCCATAATAGCAGTGGGTAACGCCCAAGGAATCATAGAAATAGTCCGAACAATTCCCCTGCCTAAAAAGGCTTGATTTAAGACTAAAGCTACTATCATTCCTAACACTAATTCAAGAAAAACACTGATAGCTGTAAACACTGATGTATTCCAGATCGCTTGCCAAAAACGACCATCGCCTACCATACGAATATAGTTAGTAAATCCTGAAAAAACCGGTTGTAACTGAGTTCCTAGATTTTCTGTAAATAAACTTAGCCAAAAAGCCCGTGTGATGGGGTAAGCAAACACAAAAGCAAGTACAGCTAAGGCCGGAATCAACATTAACCCACCGGTTTGATTTTCGTCCTTCATTACCCTAGATTTAACTGACAACAGTTGCATCTTAACGGAATCCCTCAATTTTGACCAGAGTTTTCCTAAAATGAGGTAAAAGCAATTTAAAAAAAGTAATTCTATGGGTTACGATGTAGAAAGAATTAGCAACAAAAATGATATGGGAACGATTAGGTTAATGCACGCTAAGTTACATCGAGTGCAGGTGACTGAGGCAAATATTGATTATGTTGGTAGTATCACTATCGATCCGATTTTATTGGACAAAGTAGGAATCTTACCCCTGGAAGAAGTGGATATCGTTAACTTAAAGAATGGTAATCGATTTTCTACCTATGTCATCCCAGGAAACCCAGGAGAGGGGGAAATTTGCCCAAATGGTGGGGCTGCTTTATTATGTCAACCAGGGGACTTATTGATTATTTATGCCTACGAAAACTGCGATCGCCAGGAAGTGCTACAAAGGGGCCACACTGCGCGGGTAATAGTAGCTGATCAACACAATAAAATACAGGACTTTCTCATTCAAACCTTAGTTCCCTGCGAAGATGGGAAACAAGTGGAGTTTCATAACACTTCTATGATTGAGTCTATACTAGAAAATAGCCAAAGTTATTGATATGAGTGATAAGAATGAGATGTTAAAAGCGGTTATTTTTGATTTTAATGGGGTGATCATTAATGATGAAGAGATTCATCAGGAATTGATCAATGAAATTTTATTAGGAGAAAACTTACGTCCTGATCCCTTGGAATATCAAGAATTATGTTTAGGAAGAAGCGATCGCGCTTGTTTATTAGATATTCTATCCCGTCGTGGCAGAATGGTGTCTGATGACTATTTAGATAGTTTAATTGAAGGGAAAACCATTGCTTATCGTCAACGCATTGAGTCTTTAGATGAACTTCCTATTTATCCGGAGTTAAAGGATTTTTTGACCCACTTACAACAGCATAACTTAAAAATTGGATTAGTTACCGGTGCGTTAGCTTCTGAGGCTAAATTTATTTTAGAGAAAGCAGAAATATTGAACAAGTTTGAGGTGATTGTTGGGGGGGATGAAATTGCCAGAAGTAAACCAGATCCCGATGGTTATTTATTAGCAGTTGAACGGTTTAATCAATTAGATAGTAGCTTACAATTAAAACCCGAAAATTGTTTAGTAATTGAAGATACACCAGCCGGCATTGAAGCGGCAAAACGGGCTAAGATGCAAGTGGTGGGTATTGCGAATACTTATCCTTATCACTTTATGCAAAGACTTTCTAATTGGGCGATCGATTATTTTTCTGATTTAGAATTGGACAGAGTTGAAAAACTTTTAACCTCATAATTAATTTACATTACGAAGCCATTGACCAAAATCTCGTAGTATTTTTGTCTCACCATCTTTTAAACTTTGCTGAAGAAATGGGATGATTCTCGATAATTCTAACCAGAAGAAGTGTTTAAACAAATTGGATTAACAACTAATGAAGCCATTGTTTTATTTTATTAACAAGTAGCTATGAATAAAAATCTTCCCTTTTCTATTAAGACTACCAATGAAATCACAGAAGAAACTTTTAAAAAGACTGATAAAGAAGAAGAGTTAATTAATTGTAAAAATACAGAAGATATCTTTAATAATTTAGGTATTTAACTCATGCAGCTTGTTTACACAAAGTAATTTGAGAAAGATGTAAAAAAGAGGAAAAGATAAACATGACTGATTCTATTTCTCAAGAGCAAGCTCAAGCTATATTAAGATGGTTAAATAAGAATCGTGAGAGCATTCTTGATTCATATAAAGATCAATATATTGCTTATAATGAAAAGGGGATTGTTGCTCATGGTGAACATTTAAAACCTGTTTTAGAACAAGCAAAATCAACTAATCAATACTTTGTTATTTATTTGGTTCCTCGTAAGCATTATTCTATCCAAATTTTACCCATTAAATTTCGTTCCGTGGTTCGTCATGATTGGCAACCCAACTATTTAGTAAAGTTAAAACATAATCAAATTGAAATTGAAACAACTATGTTAGTTGATTCTGGTGCAGAAGTTAGTTTAATCTCTTATAAAATGGGTAAAGACTTAGGTTATCAATTAGCCGATGCAGAGTCAACTTTAGTCGCTGAAACTATTGGAGGTAATGTAGAATATGTTTTGCGTAATGTAGAATTTACCATTGATAATCATCAATTAATTACACCTGTTGCTTGGTTACAAACACCAACGGATACAGAACAATCCTTACTAGGAAGAGAAGTTATTTTTGATAAGTTTAATATTGAATTTAGACAAGCAGAAGAAAAAATCATTTTTACCTGGCGAGATAATAAAGTGTAGGGTGGGCAATAGCAATCAATGATAGATATGATAAAAAATGTTCTATGATTGCCCAACCTCAAAACTGATTTCAATCATTCAGTTTTAATTCTTCAAACATAAGGTAAGGAAGTTTTGTCATTCCTAATGCGTTATAAGTTTCTTGAGCAATCCTATTATCTTGTTCAACATATAATCGAAACCCACAAACATCTTCTTTCCCATTAGCTAATTCTTTAACGAACTCATACATCCGACGATAAATACCACGACGACGATATTCTTGTTCAACAAAAACACTTTGAATCCACCAAAAAACTCCATTTCGCCAGTCACTCCACTCCCTAGTAATCATCAAACAACCAACTACTTTTTCATCAATTTCAGCGACTATATAAAAGCCTTGTGATGGGTTTTCTAATAAGCTTTTAACTCCTGCTTGTAAAACATTAGGGAGTAACAGTTTTCCCTCAGTTTCTTTTGCCATTGTTTGATTAAATTGGGCAATTTTCGGGGCATCATTGAGTTGTGCTAGACGTATATTTATAGTATCCAATGTTTAAGTTAGATTAGTTTTGTAGTAGTTTATTCTACCATGAATCCCCAGTAAACCTTTAAGACAAACTCATAACCCCCTGGTAAGGTCGCGGAGAGCCTCCACAACTCACCGCCATTCTATATGGGACTATTTTAGGGCTTTAAGTAGATCGATTGTTTTTTGCCACATAGTTTACTGCAAGGAACAAGTGATTGACTTATTAACAAGAGTTTGTACTGTTAGCGTAGAAAACATGAAAATTATTGCAGAAATGGAGAATATTTAATTAATAAATAAGGTTTAATGGGTTGAACAGTGTTCAACCCCTACTGTTTCGTTTCATGTTAAAATTATAAACAGTCATTATCCTTACAGAAACACCGAAAATGTCACCCCAGTTTTCTTATCCAACCACCCCACAACAAGACGTTACAGATACTTATCATGGTGTAGAAATAAAAGATCCCTATCGTTGGTTAGAAAACCCTGACTCAGAAGAAAGCAAAGCATGGATAACCGCACAAAATAAACTTACTTTTGACTATTTATCTACTATTACAGCAAGAAAAAAAATAAAAGAAAGATTAACAAAACTGTGGGATTACGAAAAGTATGGTATACCCTTCAAAAAAGCAGATAGATACTTCTATTTTAAGAATAATGGACTCCAAAATCAAAGTGTTTTATGTAGCCTCAAAAATCTTGAAGATGAACCCACTATCTTATTAGATCCTAACACTTTATCCGAAGATGGAACTGTCGCATTATCCGGTTTATCTATCTCAGAAAATGGTCAATATTTAGCCTACGGTTTATCTACATCGGGATCAGATTGGGTAGAATGGAAAGTGAGAGAAATAGACACAGGAAAAGACATAGACGATCATATAAAATGGACAAAGTTTACAGGTACATCTTGGACAAAAGATAATCAAGGTTTCTTCTATAGTCGCTACAACGAACCCAAAGAAAAAACAAAACTAGAAGATACTAACTACTATCAAAAACTCTACTATCATAAGTTAGGAACTCCCCAACATGATGATACATTAATCTATGATCGTCCTGACGAAAAAGAATGGGGTTTCAGTGGCAAAGTTACCGCAGATGGACAATATTTAATTATCAGTGTTTGGAAAGGAACTGACTCTAAAAATCTGGTTTTCTATAAAGATTTAAGTCAAGAAAATGGGCAAGTGATTGAACTAATCAACGAATTTGAAGCAGATTATAGCTTTATTGAGAATGAAGGTTCGATGTTTTATTTTCGCACTGATTTAAACGCACCGAAAGGGAAAGTGATTGGTATTGATATTAATAACTCAAGTAAAGAAAACTGGCAAGAAATTATAGCAGAAAGTAACGAAACTTTAGAAGGGGTTGGTATTTTAAATTATCAATTTGTTTGTGATTATCTTCAAGATGCAAAATCTGCTATTAAAATTTACGATTTACAAGGTGACTTTGTCCGAAATATCAACTTACCTGGAATTGGTTCAGCAGGTGGCTTTAACGGGAAAAAAGAGGATACAGAAACCTTTTACTCCTTCACCAGTTTCACCACACCTACCACTATTTATCGATACAATATGGTAAGAGGAGAAAGTAGCATCTTTCGTCAACCTACTGTAGACTTTAATCCCGATGATTACGAAATTAAACAGATTTTTTACAAAGGCAAAGACGGAACCAAAGTTCCTATGTTCATCACACACAAAAAAGGGTTAAACCTAGATGGAAACAACCCCACTTATCTCTATGGGTATGGTGGGTTTAATGTTTCTTTAACTCCTAGTTTCTCCATTAGTAACCTAGTTTGGATGGAAATGGGAGGTGTTTATGCCGTTGCTACCCTCAGAGGTGGGGGAGAATATGGAGAAGAATGGCATCAAGCGGGAATGAAAGATAAGAAACAAAATGTTTTTGATGACTTCATTGCTTCTGCCGAATGGTTAATCCAAAATAACTATACTTCTTCCCAAAAATTAGCTATTGGAGGGGGTAGCAACGGCGGTTTATTAGTGGGGGCTTGTATGACCCAAAAACCCCATTTATATGCTGCTGCTTTGCCCGCAGTAGGTGTATTAGATATGCTACGTTTTCATCTATTTACTATTGGTTGGGCATGGGGTCCAGAGTATGGAAGTTCCGAAAATGAAGAAGAGTTTAAGACACTTTTAGCCTATTCTCCTTTACATAATTTAACACCTAATACAGCTTATCCTGCTACCATGATAACGACGGCTGATCACGATGATAGAGTGGTTCCCGCCCACAGTTTTAAGTTCGCAGCAGCCCTACAAAATGCCCACAATGGGGAGAAACCTGTCTTAATTCGTATTGAAACAAAAGCCGGTCACGGGGCAGGAAAACCCACCACCAAACTGATAGAAGAAATTGCTGATAAGTGGGCGTTTTTAGTTGATAATTTAAACATCAATATGGTATAATTAACAGTAGAATACTGGAATTTTTCCTATGAGTAACTCCTCAGAAAAACCTAGCCCTAAAAAGCCCACACCTGCAAACTGTTTAATGGGGGCGACTATTTCAGGGGCGTTAGGTTATGCACTCTACACCCTAACCGCTTCAATTATCCAAACCTTTGCGAATAAACCCTTAACTTCTTCTAACCCTTTAGTGTTAAGAATTGGGTCTTTAGTCAGAACGTTAGTGATGGGTGTTGCATCTTTAGGTACATTTGTTTTTTTCTTTGTTACTTTTGGCTTAATTTTATTAGCCATTCAATTATTATTGCAAAAGGAGAAACCAACGGAAAGTTAACTAAGTTTTCTTAGTTCTTCCAGTCATTATTAGCTTGTTCAAGGACATATTGAGATACCAGTTGAATTTCATCTTGTGTCAATCTTTCCTCGTAAGCAGACATATTATTTTTGCCATAGGTAACTAGATTGATAATAGCGTCCAAAGTGTCAACTTTATTTCTTTTCAACGCCCTTAATTTCAAATTTTTACCCCGTCGAATAATATTGTTACCGTTAGGATGACATCCAGCGCAATGAACCGTAAAAATTTTAGACCCATCTTTGACATTTTCAGCTAATGCTGAAGTTGGGTAGATGATGAACAATAATAGAAAAAATAGTGTAACCAAAATCGAGAATACTTTGAATTTCATTGATTTCAATTGTAATAGTAAAGGCTTTATAAAAAACTATCTTGATTATTATACCAAATCCACTAAACAGATGGAACCTTTAATCTATCAAATGAACTGAAACACAAAATGTAGAAATTAATTTGCTCATTGAGATAAGATAGTGAATAATTGATCAATAGATAATTAACTTTCTCTCATCTTATGGATACAAAAGCTTTTAAACGTTCCCTACAACAGTCTGACAACTATCACCGTAAAGGGTTTGGCCATGAAACTGAAGTCATGGGAACCATGAATACAGAGTATCAAAGTTCTCTTATTCAAAAAATTCGGGAAAATAACTATCAATGGCAAGAAGGAGATGTTACTATTAAACTGGCAGAAGCATTTGGCTTTTGTTGGGGAGTAGAAAGGGCGGTTGCCATGGCCTATGAAACCCGTCAACATTTCCCTAAAGAAAAGATTTGGATAACCAATGAAATTATCCATAACCCTTCAGTTAATCAACGGTTATTAGAGATGAATGTAGGGTTTATTGAAGTGATTAATGGAAGTAAAAACTTTTCAGTGGTAGAAGCAGGGGATGTGGTAATTTTACCTGCTTTTGGTGCTAGTGTCACAGAAATGCAGCTATTAAACGATAAAGGTTGTACTATTGTTGATACCACTTGTCCGTGGGTTTCTAAAGTTTGGAACTCGGTAGAAAAGCATAAGAAAAAAGCTTACACTTCTATTATTCATGGTAAATATCGTCATGAAGAAACCGTTGCTACCAGTTCATTTGCGGGAACTTATTTGGTGGTTTTAAACCTAAAAGAAGCGCAATATGTTTGTGACTATATCCTCAATGGTGGTAATAAAGAGGAGTTTTTAAATAAGTTTAAAAATGCCCATTCAGAAGGATTTGACCCTGATAAAGATTTAGTTAGTTTAGGTATTGCTAATCAAACCACCATGTTAAAAAGTGAAACCGAACAAATCGGCAAACTCTTTGAAACAACCATGCTGAAAAAGTATGGGCCGACTGAACTTAATCAGCATTTTATGAGTTTTAATACCATTTGTGATGCTACCCAAGAACGTCAAGATGCCATGTTAAATTTAGTAGAAGAAGATGTTGATTTAATGGTGGTTATTGGGGGGTTTAATTCTTCTAATACCACCCATTTACAAGAAATTTCTATCGAAAGAGGAATTGATTCCTATCATATTGATAGTGAAAAACGCATTTTACACGGGAATAAAATTGAACACAAACCCTTAGAAAAAGAGATAGAAACTAAGGAAAATTGGATACCCAACGGTAAAATTGTTGTGGGGGTTACTTCCGGTGCATCAACTCCTGATAAGGTAGTAGAAGCAGTAATCGAACGCATTTTTGAAGAAAAGAACGCCAGTGTTTTAGTTTAAATCAACTTGTAAGGTGGGCAATTTACATAAGTTATCATTTAACTGATAAACTATTATAGAAGTTGCCCACCTTAACTTTATTTGTCTAAAAAGCGGAGGCTAACGTGACAGTCCAAATAGAGAAAAAATACTATACAACTGAAGAATATTTAAAGCTAGAAAAAACAGCAAAAGACAAACATGAATACCGAGATGGAGAAATTACTCCCATGACTGGTGCAACCACTAATCATAATCTGATAGCTGGTAATTTTTACAAGCAATTTCCCACTACAATAAATAATGAAAATTACTGGATTTTTATGAGTGATGTTCGTTTGTGGATGTCAATGTATCATATCTACACCTATCCTGATGTCATGATAATTAAAGATAAACCTATCTATGAGGGGAAGGGAACAAATACAGTAATCAATGCTTCAATAATTATTGAAGTTTTATCTAAATCTACGAGAGATTATGATCGAACTGATAAGTTTAAATTTTATCGTTCTTTACCAACATTTCAAGAATATTTACTCGTAGAACAATCAGCTTATTACATTGAGCAATTTTATCAACAAACTAATGGGGAATGGATTTTCAAAACCTATGAATCCGATGCTGATATTCTCAACTTTTACTCAGTTAATTTCTCAATTCCATTGATTGATATTTATCAAAGAGTTGATTTTAATTTAAAAGAAGAATAAGAGTTAAACTAAAGAAAGACTGGAATATAGAAATCTAAGCTATTATTGAAAATAACAGCTTAGATAAGGTGTATTGAAAGCGGGAAATAGTAACTATTTTCTCAGATTGCCCCTCGATGGTCACTTAAGTATGAACATAGTGGGAAAGCATGAAAAAATAATTGATATAACTGAGAAGAAAATGATAGCCTTTTTTAAGACTGAGATTAATCAGAAGCAGGTGAGGATGGGTTTTCATGGTGGTTATAGTTTTCGTCGGTAATGGAAGTTATGATTAACAGCATGGATTCAGTTAAAGCGGGTGTAGTCAGCAGAAACTAGACAAATATAGACTTGCCTAAACTCATGGAGAGGGGTTATTCTTAATACCTTCTCGAAGAGACTATTATTTCACCGTTACATCAAAGACCAACTTTTCTTTAGGATGAAAGTTAGCTTTTTATTACAAGTAACTAAATTATTTTTCTGTTACCTCCATTATAAAGCTTAAACTTAGATTCCGCAAGGGTTTATCCGATAATTTATAGTAATAGGCAATGATTAAGTAACCATTACAATTAAGTTTGAAACCAGTTTCCCATAAGTTGAGTTAGTAACCTGATTATCGGTAAAAGATGCGTAATAATTACTAAGAAGATATGTATTTCAGGGTAACTATGCAACAGTCAGAAACACAGCTTAATACAATTGCGTATTTTTGCTTAACGTCAGGGGATGTATTCTCCACCTTATATTAACGTCTTAGACGCGATAACAAAGTAAGAGACTATTGTTAAACTAAATATTAAGTAGGGTGGGTTAGACGGCTATAATCTAGGTTATAACCAGAAGATAATCATCCGTCGTAACCCACCATTTTACTTGAGACAGTCCACTACAGTATTTCTTGAGATTTGACATACAAATAGTTCCTAATTTGTCAATAGTAGTTAATAAAAATTAAATATTAACATCTTTAGGTAATCTTACATTTCTCCATAAATATATTCATTTGCTACTGTTTCAAAATCAACTTTCCATAAACTAATATAATCATCCATAAATTTCAATGGTTTACTCAAAGAGTCAAGACGAAACTTAGGAATCCAAAATTCACTTTGTATTTTTAGATCGCTATATTGCTCTTCATTTTTTTTCAACTGTTTTTGTATCAAATATTCATAAACAAATTGCTTTCTTATACTTCTTTCTTTTAATTCTTCTCTCTTTAATTCATCTTGAAAATAATTATCAGATAAGTATTTTCGATCAATTACATAAATTTTGCAAAATAATTCAATAAATAATTGAAATTGTCTACGCAGTTGCTTACGCACTAATCTCTGGTTATTACCATCGCTAAACAGAGATTCTGTAAACACATTTGGGTCCCATTCTTTTGTTATACCTAAAGGAATTAATATATTTTTATTAAATGTTTTCCAAGAGAAACAGTTATTTAAAACAGCGATTAAAAATATATGATTAAAATAATACATTTGATTAATTTCCTCTACATCGACTTTACCAGAAATATTCCAAAACGAATAATATTTCTTGGGTAAGGGTTGAGAAATCATCAAACAATCATCTTCCTGAGAATAATATTGTCTTAGTTCATTTATTGTATGTTGATTAGTTTTTTGACCTAAACAAGCTATTCTCAATTGATTTATTTGATCAGATGAATTAGTCGAATTTTGAAGATAAAATTTCGTACAATAATCATTATCAGAGTATTTATTATCAACCCATCCGTTTTTTCTTAGATAATAGGTTCTTTCTTGAATATTATCTTTTAAACGTGAACTAAAAGTTACAGCATCCGGATTAACTTTAGAATTATTAATTTTAAATGTATTAGATAAATCTATTTTTTTAGTTACATTACTAATCTTCTGTGCTAAATCATTAGAAAGAAACTGAGTATCTAAATGAAGCAGATCAGAAAAATCTTTATGATTACAGATATAAGTTAAACACATAGATTCCCAGATGCTATGAAAGTTACTAATTCCCCAGATTTTACCGTCTTGTGTTTCTTTTCTTTCTCCGTATAAAAATAATTCAATTGCTTCATAAAAGTCCCAATAATCAGCATCTTTGAGGGGAGTATTATGATCAATCATTTCTAACGTATCTTTTAAAATATCAATTACCTGACTATAATATTGTTCATGAAATAAACTGTATTCTGCACTTAGATAACTGTGTTGAAAATGTTCTGCTAATGCTTTAATTTCTCCAGCAATCTCTTGATTTAATTGTTGTTTAACTTCCCATAATAAATAACAATACATTGCAACTAAATCAGTTGATTGAAACTGTACTTGTTTACGGGGTAAGTCCATATAATCAACATAAGCTGCATTATTGGGTAAAAAAATAGCACGATGTAGAAACTTATAAGATTGACTATAATCTAATATTTCTGATTTACTGGTTCGATAAACTAAACTGAGTATTTTGGGTTCATTATAAGTTTCTAAAATTGTATCAATACTGGTTAGTTTAGAATAAAAGATGTTTTCTTCTGCTTCATTTTCTATGATATCTGAACCGAAACTATTATCAATGATTCCATCTCTATCTGATTTAAGTATCTTAGAGTTTTCATCTA
>JASJBX010000072.1 GCA_030066295.1 Crocosphaera sp. | reverse complement strand
GATGTGAGTAAGTAGTCGGACATAAATAAAATGAAGTGTCTTAAGAAATGTAAATAAGCTGTAATCCCTCTCCCTGCTCCCTTTGCTCCCTGCTCCCCCGCTCACTTCACAGTAACGTTTATTTTTGTCCAGGTACTTATTTATAACGGTATTAATTGTGAAAAACTATTTACTGGGTAGTCTTCTAACTATAGGGTTAAGCTTTTCTATATTTTCAGAAGTAAAAGCCGCTACTATCTCCTTAAATTTTGATAGTTTACCCAATCAACAGGGATGGATAAGAGAAAGTAATAGTTCTAGGAGTGCTTTTTCTGTGGATGGAACAAAACTTATTCAGATTTATATATTAATGATACTTTTATTAGAGATTTCAATACACTTAGTTTTGGACGTGCAGAAACCATGAATACTATTGTGTTTGGAGATTCAACTTATACAGCAAATGCTCGTGCAGAGCTAACGAATTTAACTTTTACTCAAAAAGAAGTAAGCGCAGTTCCAGAACCTCTAACTATCCTCGGAGCAGGAACAGCGATCGCTTTTGGAACAGGTTTTAAACGTAAATTAGGTAAAGCTCAAGAGTAAGATATAAGTTACATCAGAAACGCCTACTTCAGCGTAGGGAGTAGGCGCAATTCATTCAACCTATAGTTTAACTTCGATTTCCACGCCCGCAGGTAAATCTAATTTCATCAAAGCATCAATGGTTTTAGAAGAAGGCTGATAAATATCAATAATGCGTCTATGGGTTCTGGTTTCAAAGTGTTCCCGTGAGTCCTTATCAACGTGAGGCGATCGCAGAACACAATAGATTCGTCTTTTGGTGGGTAAAGGAATCGGTCCGATCGCGGTTGCGTCCGTACGGTTAGCGGTATCAACAATCTTCTCACAAGAGGTATCTAATAAACGACGGTCAAAAGCTTTTAAACGGATGCGGATTTTTTGTTGTGCTAAAGTAGCCATAATGTTTAATTGTCAAGGTTCAGAAATTTACAGCAATGGATATTTTGAGAAAGTTAAGTGACCAGTTAAGGTAAATTTAACTGGTCACTTGTTGAGTGTTAGGTTGTCCTACTTAATGATCTTAGAAACAACACCAGCACCGATGGTGCGGCCACCTTCACGGATAGCAAAACGCATTCCTTGTTCAATAGCAATCGCGTTAATCAACTCTACAGTCATTTTAATGCGATCGCCAGGCATAACCATTTCTACTGCGCTACCATCATCAGCAGTGTAGTCTTGGATGGTGCCGGTTACGTCGGTGGTTCTTACATAGAACTGAGGACGATAGTTTTTGAAGAAAGGAGTATGACGACCCCCTTCTTCTTTGGTGAGAACGTAAACTTCTCCTTCAAACTGGGTATGAGGGGTGATAGAACCGGGCTTAGCAATTACCATTCCCCGTTCAATATCTTCTTTTTTGATCCCCCGTAGCAGTAAACCAACGTTGTCCCCTGCCATTCCTTCATCGAGGGTTTTCTGGAACATTTCTACCCCGGTTACGGTGGTAGTTTGGGTGTCTCTGATACCAACGATCTCGATGGTTTCACCCACTTTAACCTTACCCCGTTCGATCCGTCCGGTGGCAACTGTACCCCGACCAGAGATGGAGAATACGTCTTCCACTGCCATTAAGAAGGGCTTATCGATTTCCCGTTCGGGTTCGGGAATATTCGCATCCACTTCTTCCATGAGTTTGAGGATTTTATCGGTCCATTCGTTGTCTCCAGGACCCAATTTGTCATTTTCTTTAAGAGCTTCTACGGCCATTAAAGC
Source organism: Crocosphaera sp. (assembly GCA_030066295.1). Classification (GTDB taxonomy): domain Bacteria; phylum Cyanobacteriota; class Cyanobacteriia; order Cyanobacteriales; family Microcystaceae; genus Crocosphaera. The sequence goes on along the minus strand of JASJBX010000072.1, from coordinate 12,623 downwards.
AGATCCAGTGACGATGGGAATATCATCTCCAGGAAAATCATACTCGCTGAGGAGTTCCCGAACTTCGAGTTCAACTAATTCTAAGAGTTCTTCGTCATCCACTTGGTCTTCTTTATTCAAGAAAACCACCAGACTCGGAACCCCTACCTGTTTAGCTAAGAGGATATGTTCACGGGTTTGGGGCATGGGGCCATCAGCAGCAGATACCACTAAGATCCCACCGTCCATTTGTGCTGCTCCGGTGATCATGTTTTTCACATAGTCAGCGTGTCCAGGACAGTCCACGTGAGCGTAGTGACGGTTAGTGGTTTCGTATTCAACGTGAGCGGTATTGATGGTGATGCCCCGTGCTTTTTCTTCGGGAGCAGCGTCAATGTCCTCGTAGTTACGAGCTTTTGCTTGACCTGCTGCTGCTAAGGTCATGGTAATAGCAGCCGTTAGGGTTGTTTTACCATGGTCAACGTGACCGATAGTACCGATGTTAACGTGAGGTTTAGTCCGTTCAAATTTTGCGCGTGCCATGAATTAATTGTTCCTTTTTTTGTCTTCTTTATTCTAAGCAGTGATGTTTTTTCGTCACCAGTGACCCATAGTCTATTATCCACTATCAATGGTTAACTATGCACTGATTTCTAAATAATTAATCATTCACTGTCGTAGATGTAGGCGTTCCCTGTGTTTTTTAGGACGATCGCTTCGGCGACATTTTGGGGGACCTCTGCGTAATGGCTAAATTCCATCGAGAAGATTCCCCGTCCTTGGGTTTTTGACCGGATATCGGTCGCGTAACCAAACATTTCTGCGAGTGGAACGTTAGCAGAAATTTTGGCAAGTCCGTCTTCGCTGTTCATCCCCTCAATGTTCCCCCGACGGGCGTTGAGGTCCCCGATCACATCTCCTAAGAAGTCTTCTGGGACTTCGACTTCCACTTTCATCATGGGTTCGAGGAGAACGGGAGCGGCCTTTTTGACCGCGTTGCGAATGGCCATGGAGCCAGCAATTTTAAAAGCCATCTCTGAGGAGTCAACGTCATGGAACGAACCATCCACTAAGGTGACTTTAACATCGATGAGGGGATAACCGGCAATAATACCTGAGTCACAGGCTTCTTTCATGCCTTGTTCGGCTGGCGAAATAAATTCTTTGGGTATGGCTCCCCCAACAATTTTGGAGACGAACTCAAAGCCACTGCCGGCTTCGGCGGGTTCGAGGTCGACGACCACATGACCGTATTGACCTTTGCCACCGCTTTGACGAATGTATTTGCCCTCGGCTTGGCTCGGTTTACGGATGGTTTCTCGGTAGGCGACTTGGGGTTGACCGACGCTGGCTTCGACTTTAAATTCTCGCAACATCCGATCCACCAAAATTTCTAGGTGGAGTTCTCCCATTCCTGCGATCACGGTTTGGTTGGTTTCGGGATCAACACTCACTTTGAAGGTGGGATCTTCGTCGGATAGGGCTTGCAAGGCTTTGGAGAGTTTTTCCATGTCTTGCTTGGTTTTGGGTTCGACGGCTACGGAGATCACCGGTTCTGGAATGTACAAGGATTCGAGGAGAATGGGGTGTTTCTCGTCGCACAGGGTATCCCCAGTAATGGTATTCCGTAAACCGATGGCTGCCCCTAAGTCTCCGGCTCTCAGTTCGTCTACTTCGATGCGATCGTTGGATTTCAGCACGATTAAGCGAGAAATGCGCTCTTTCTGCTCTTTGGTGGCGTTGTAAATATAGTTGCCTTTTTCTAAGACCCCTGAGTACACCCGCATAAAGGTTAAACGTCCATAGGGATCTGAAGCAATTTTAAAGGCCAAGGCAGAAAAGGGTTCTTCATCGTCTGCTTTGCGGCTGTCTTCTGTACCGTCTTTTAATAACCCTGTGATGGGGGGAACATCCAGGGGAGAGGGTAAATAGTCCACCACTGCATCGAGTAACAGTTGCACCCCTTTATTCTTGAAGGCGGAACCGCACAACATGGGGATAATGGTCTTATCTAGGGTCCCTTTTCTCAACCCCTGTTTAATTTCTGCTTCTGTCAGTTCTTCCCCTTCGAGATATTTCTCTAAGAGGGTTTCATCGATTTCTGCTACGGCTTCGACGAGTTTAGCGCGGTATTCTTGGGCTTGTTCTAGATATTCGGCGGGAATTTCTGTATCTTCGATGTTTTTGCCTAAATCATCTTGATAAATTTTTGCCCGCATCCTCACTAGATCGACAATGCCCCGAAATTCACTTTCTGTGCCAATGGGGATCTGAATGGGAACCGCATTGGCTTTGAGGCGATCGCGGATTTGTTGGTAAACTTTAAAGAAATTGGCTCCGGTTCGATCCATTTTGTTGACAAAGGCAATGCGAGGCACGTGATAACGGTTGGCCTGTCGCCATACCGTTTCTGACTGGGGCTGAACTCCTCCCACGGAACAAAATACAGCGATCACACCGTCTAACACACGCATAGACCGTTCAACTTCGATGGTGAAGTCGACGTGACCTGGGGTGTCAATGATGTTGATGCGGTGATCGAGCCAATTGGTACTAATGGCTGCTGCTGTAATGGTGATGCCCCGTTCTTGTTCTTGGGCCATCCAGTCCATGGTGGCTGTCCCTTCGTGGACTTCACCGAGTTTGTATGCGATTCCGGTATAGAAGAGAATGCGCTCTGTGGTCGTTGTTTTGCCCGCGTCGATGTGGGCAGCAATGCCTATGTTTCGCACCCTCTCTAGGGGGATATTTCTTGCCACAGCTACCTCCTTATGCTTTGCCTTGTCTTTAAGTTGAGGCCGTTTATAAGTTTACACTATTTACAATTCTATGCTTTTCTTCGGAAAAATTTACCTTAGATGAGCAAGAATCTGGGAATTATGGCTAAAATTTAGTAACGGTAATGAGCAAAGGCTTTGTTTGCGTCTGCCATACGGTGGGTTTCGTCCCGTTTTTTCATAGCTGCCCCGGTTTCGTTGGCTGCGTCCATGATTTCGTTGGCGAGTTTACTGGCCATGGTGCGGCCGCCTCTGATGCGAGAATAGCGGATTAACCAGCGTAAGGCCAAGGTGGTTCCTCTGGAGGGGCGGACTTCCATGGGGACTTGATAGGTGGCCCCTCCTACCCGTCTCGCCTTAACTTCTACTAAGGGGGTTAAGTTTTTAATGGCTTTTTCAAATACGTCTAAGGGTTCTTCTCCAGTCCGCTCTTTGATCATATTCATGGCATCGTAGACAATGCCGGCGGCCAGAGATTTTTTACCGCTTTTCATGACTCGACGGATGGTCATGTTTAATAAGCAACTATTATAAATTGGATCGGGGGGAACGGGCTTTCTTTTGATGTTTCCTCGGCGAGACATGGTAGTTTGTTCCTTTGAACTAAGTTGACATTACAATTTTCTTTATCAAACAATCTAAGATTGTTTGTGGTTTTCAAGGTTCAATATGGCTGATTTAAAGAGTGTTTATTTTACTCTTTAGGACGTTTCGTTCCATACTTAGAACGTCCTTGCTTACGGTCTTTTACCCCTTGAGCGTCTAGGGTTCCCCGAATAATATGATACCGCACTCCAGGTAAATCTTTTACCCTTCCTCCGCGAATTAAGACCACTGAGTGTTCTTGTAGGTTATGGCCAATACCAGGGATATAAGCGGTTACTTCAAACCCTGATGTTAAACGAACCCGCGCCACTTTTCTCAGGGCTGAGTTGGGTTTTTTGGGGGTGGTAGTATATACTCTAGTGCATACACCGCGACGTTGGGGACACTGCTTGAGGGCAGGGGATTTTGTTTTCTTTTTGGCTTTGGAGCGTTCACTCCTGATTAGTTGTTGAATAGTTGGCATAATTTCACGTATAACAAGACGCTCAGGACTTCTAGTTTAATAAAATCGCTGACAAATTGCCATCATACCAATATATACTAAGCTCTGTCAATGTCAATTCCCATAAGCTTTAAGTTTCTTTAATGGTGAAGGATAAACCGCAACGACAGGAGGTGGTAATGAGGGGGTTATGGAAGCGAAACCCTCCTCCCATTAAGTCTTCTGCGTAGTCTAAGCGCAAGTCTGATAAATACTTTAAACTTGGTTCATCGATCAGCAAAGAAATGTCGTCAATGGTGTGCAAGCGATCGCTATTTTCTTTTGTATCACATAAATCGAAAGTATAATACAGTCCATCACAACCCCCTGGTTTCACACTTAAGCGAAAGTAACTGTCAGGTTGTTGACGACTATTTTGCATTCGTTTTATTTCTTTGATGGCTGCGGGTGTCAATTCGATCATATTAGAGCATCATAACCTATCAAATATTAATTGTATGATGATAGGGTGAATTTATAAAGATACAAACAAAGATAAATATTTATCTCAACCTATAAGATCAGCGATCACTTAAACAACAATATTTTTGTTAGCTTCTTCTGCTTCTAGTCGCGCTAAAGTAGTGGCAGCATCTGCTAAATACATAGATAAAGTCACTCGTTTTTGAGGATCTTTTTCTTACCAAAGATCGTTGGCGTAAATCATGACGCGATTACGATAAGCTTGAATTGATTCTGAATCATCTAATTTCATCATAATTCTCTCTTTAATAACTGTTAAAATCAAAAGTAAACCGATTAACTCGGATACGAATTAGTTGTCTTTCTGGTAATGATTTAATTTTCTTCTATTCTATTCTATTTTATCAATCATTAAAAGACATCAAACAGAGATAAAATTGTTGGGTTTCATCCTTCAACCCAACCTACAAGATAGGCGATCGCAGTAATGTATCGAAATTTTCGTCACTTATAATTACTTGATTTATATAAACTTAAAAAGATTTTTTATTACTGCCATAAATAAACTCGAAGATAATTAAAATTAATTGAATCAATCCCTAATTTTTGTAGATAATTAAATAATTTAAAATCATCGGTTAGAACTAAATATTGATTCTGAGATAGTTCTAGAATTCCACAGTCAGTTAACCCAAATTTGATAAATCCATTATTTTTAACAATCTCTTGACTAGATAAAGCAATTTCCTCTATTTCAGAAATTAATTGAGCAAATATAGCGAAGCATTTTGAGCGTTCTGGTTCACCTATTTGATTGGTTAAGCTATTGACTTCAGTTAAAATATTAGGGGTGATGATTATTTTAGGAAATAGATTAATAAGTTTAATTAATAAATCATAATCTTCAGGAAGAAATTGTTGAGTTCGTTTAAATTGAGAAATTCGTTTGCGATTGGCAGTTCCTACAATCAAAAGTAATAAAATATTGGTATCAATTACAATGCCTTTATTTCGATATCTATTCAAAAGTTTCTGAACATCATCCATTATAATTCTCTGATTTTGATTGACTTAAGTTCTCCTGTTTCTGCGTCTATTTCAACAATTTTATATTCTCTTATGTTCATTGCTTTATTTAATATATCAGGAAGATTTTTCTGTTGATTCATCGGTGTATCAAATAAGAAACCCAAAGTGATTAACCAAGATTTGTTGTCTGATGATAGTTCAATTTCTTCTAATCTTATATCACTGACATTACCAAAAAGATCGATAATTTGATTCAAGTGATTTTTGGCTTGCTTAACTGCTTGTCTAACGTCTATTGTCATTAGTTGTTGACCTCTGTGTTCGATCAGTATTTTATCATAATTTAAGAAAAGGTATCTGTGTCAAGAAGATAAATCATCTAAGGATAGTTTTTCCACTGTTTCAATTGCTTGCTGAAAGGTTGAAGTTTCTACAATAGTTTATTTAATGATTTAATTTTCTTCTATTTTATCCTATTAATCATTAAAATATATCAAACAAAGATAAAATTGTTGGGTTTCATCCTTTAACCCAACCTACAAGATAGACGCACCGCAAAGCTGATCTCTTCGAGATCGCACTTACATTAATTCAACTGTTTACAGAGTTTTCTAGACGTTTTCTGCGTTGGCGCAAAATTTCAGCGTTTGCTATTCCTAAAACTTCTTCAATTTCTAAGCCAAAAAGGTCTAGTTGTTTTTGTACTTGTTGTAAATTTTTGACACTTTCTTGTCTAGATTTTTCATCAGGAATAGAAAAAGATTCGTTCATCATAAACTCCAATTTTTTTTAACTTCTAGAATACTAGCTTGGGCAGAATCAATGGTTGCTTGCCCTCTTTCAATAGTCTTTACTAGCAAATTTACCATATCTTCTGGAGGCCGTGGCTGAATTTCTAAAATCCTTAACAATAGCTTGTTAAGTCCATTATAACGCTCAGTTAGTTTTTCTCTAACATTCTGAAGTTCATCAAGTTCTGGTATAGTTTCTGTTGTTTCACCGTATCTTTCTAAGATTGTCCATTCTGTAGCGGATGCTTCTTCTATTTGGTTCGCTAACTGTTGCAGGAGACTAAAAATAGTGTTTTGGACTTCATTGGGAAGTTTTGCCATATTGTTTGTTTAGTTTAAAGTCCATAATGATTATATCTTACTTGAAGGCCATCGCTTATTCACACAATACACCACAAATTTATGCTTGTTGGGTTTCATCCTTCAACCCAACCTACGAGATAGGCGATCAAGTTCGTTTAAAAATTCATCAACTGAACCAAATTGTACTTTTCCTTCGGTCACTTCTTGGCGAATTTCTGTTATTTCTTTTGATATAATTGCTCTACGTTGTTGATGTAATCGTTTTTGGATAGTATCGATTAACATCTGTTGTTCTTCTAAAGATAGTTTTTCCACTGTTTCAATTGCTTGCTGAAAAATTGAAGTTTTTACCATAGTTTGTTAATAACTCAAGTTTTCTCTATTGTATCCTATCAATCATCCAAATATATCAAATAAAGAAAAAATTGTTGGGTTTCATCCTTCAACCCAACCGACAAGATAAGTGATCACACTAAAATTCTATTAATACCACCCATCCTTGTAACATCAATTAGGTACTTTTAACCAAGGATAATTTTAAATTATGTAAATTTTACCTATAAGGATTAAATCAATACCTATTATCACAGTAAATTTGCTTAGACAAATACATAAATATAAACATTTAGAATATTTTATGAAGTGTATAATAAAAACACAAGAGAAAAAGAGCAAAATTACTTCAATTTATTCTGAATACAATCAAGCTGTTGCTCACTCTTAATTATCAATTTTTTGATCAATGAAGGAGAAAAAATCATGACAATTAAAGCAGATGAACAAAGATTAGAGCAAATCTTTAACATTTCTAATTATCAATTTGAAATTCCATCTTATCAACGTCCTTATGCGTGGAGTACGGATCAAGTTTTAGAATTAATTAATGATTTGTTAGACGCTTTTCCTTATCCAGATAAAGATAGTTCTATTTATTTTTTAGGTAGTATTATTCTGATTCAAAAATCAGAGAAATCTAAAAAAGTGGAAGTGGTGGATGGCCAACAAAGATTAACGACGTTAAATTTATTATTTTCTGTATGTCGTGATCTTTTACCTTTGGAAAGTCCTGCATATAGAAAAATTAATGCTTTTATGGAGGATGAAGGTTTTGATTCAAAACAGTATGGTTTAAAGCTGCGATCGCAAGATGATTCATTTTTTGGGGAGTATATTCGTACACCTGGAGCCATTAAAGCTTTATTAGAAAAAGATGCAGGTTTAGAAACAGATAGTCAAACTTTATTAAGAGATAATACCCGTTTTTTGGTCAAAGAATTAAGAAAACGTTGTCCTGAAAATACAAAGTTAGAGGACTGGATATTATATTTATTAAAAAGCATTTTACATAAGTGTTATTTAGTAACAGTTTTAACATCAGATTTTGAAACAGCTTATCGTATTTTTTCTACTATCAATACTCGTGGTTTAGACTTGCAGTTGAATGATGTACTAAAATCAGAAATTATTGGCGGTATTCAAGAGGCAAAAGAAAGACAAAAATATACCCAAATTTGGGATGGAGAAGAACGGGATTTAGGGAGAAAAGATTTTGAAGCGTTATTTGCTTATATTCATCGTATTAAAACTAGAGAAAAAGCCAAAAAAGGGTTATTGTTTGAGTATCGTAATCGACAGGAATTAAAACCGCAAGAAAACCCTAAAGAATTTATTGATGAAGTCTTAAAACCTTGTTCTGATGTATTTGAAATGATCAGAGATCAACGATTTAGTTGTGATAATAAAGAAGATGAAAAAGAAATTAATCGTCTTTTTGGTTGGTTAAATTTAATTGATAATGCTGATTGGTTACCTCCTGCTATTCATTTTCTGGTAAAGTATCCTAGCACCACATCTTACATCAAAGATTTCTTGACTAACTTAGAAAGATTAGCAGCAGGATTGATGATTTTACGGGTAGATATTAACAAGAGAGGAAGACGTTATGCTCAACTTTTAAACGCAATTGATGAATCAGCAGAAGCAGCAATTAATAAAACAAAAGACTTGTTATCTGCTGAAGATCAAAATAAAATAGTTGAGATTCTTAATGGTGAGTTATATGAACAAAGTCGTAGTCGTCTTTATGTTTTAAAACGGTTAGATTCTGCCATTGCAGAAGGAGGGTTAAGTCCTAGTTTTGATGCTAAAATGGTGACAATCGAGCATATTTTACCGCAAAATCCTAAGTCAAATAGTCAGTGGTGTAAAAATTGGGAAGATAAGGAAAGAGAAACTTGGGTACATCGTTTAGGTAATTTAGTTTTACTCTCTCGAAAGAAAAATTCTGCTGCAAAAAATTATGATTTTGATGAGAAAAAATGCAAGTATTTTAAGGAAGGAAATAAGGTTATTTTTCCTGTAACTATCAATGTTCTTAATCAAGATGAGTGGACAATTGAACAAGTTAAGGAAAATCAAGAAAAATACTTAAACATATTAACTAATCTCTGGAACATTGAATACTGCCAAGCGTCTGTTTCTATGGAAATAACAGATATCGAACAAGCTGAGTTATTACTTAAACAACTTAAAGAAAGACTGGTTAACCGATAATATTCATAAAAAATCTGCCAGATTCCCTAAAATGAATCTGGCAGATTATAATGACAGTATAATTGAACTACTTATGACGGGAATAATCATCCTGGAAACGAATAATATCGTCTTCCCCTAAATACTCACCATTTTGAACTTCAATGAGGATAAGTTTAATCACCCCTGGATTTTCCAGACGATGGGAGGTACACTGAGGAACATAAGTGGACTGGTTTGCCCCTAAAATCTTCTCTTTATCCCCACAAGTTACCTTAGCAGTCCCGGATACAACGATCCAGTGTTCGCTGCGGTGGTGGTGCATTTGTAGGCTGAGACGATGACCAGGGTTAACTTCAATACGTTTGATCTTATAACCAGGTCCTTCTTCTAGGGTAGTAAAGGAACCCCAAGGACGCATTTCGGTCGCTGCAACCCCTGTATGGGCAACGGAGAAAGGGATAGCAGTAACATCACTCTTGTTATTTTCTTTAGCTTGAACCATAAATATTATCCTCTAAAACTATAAGAAAGCTAAATTTAAAAACACTAAACACTAAACCAACTGTGCAACACGATAACACAGATTGTTCAAAATGGCTGTGATCTGAGGAAATTTATATTAGCTTAAAAAGTTAAAGAAATATTACAATAAAAGTCCGGCGATACAAGCGGTCATAAAACAAGCCAAGGAGCCAGCTATCATGGTTCTTAGACCTAGTTTGGCCAAGTCTTGTTGACGGTTAGGGGCGATCGCACTGATTCCTCCGATTTGAATACCGATGGTTCCTAAGTTAGAAAAGCCACATAATGCGTAGGTGGCAATGATTTGACTACGGGCTGAAATGGTTTGATTATCGATTAAAGTTTTGAGATCCAGATAGGCAATAAATTCGTTTAAAATTGTTTTTTTTCCTAACAAAATTCCCACTTGTAAACAATCTTCCCAAGGAACTCCCATCAACCAGGCCACCGGTGCAAGTAAATAAGAAAAAATCAATTCTAGGGATAGGTTTGATAGTCCGAAAGGTTGACCGATTGCCCCTAAAATGCCGTTTACTAAGGCAACTAAAGCTAAAATAGCGATTAACATTGCTCCCACATTTAGGGCTAATTTAAGCCCTTCTAATGCACCATTCGTAGCTGCATCAATAGCATTAGTATAGGGACTTTCCATATTAATCTCAACTTCATTTTTGGTTTCAGATTTATCAGTTTCAGGACACATAATTTTAGAGATAGCTAAAGCAGCCGGTGCCGACATTACTGAAGCAGAAATTAAATGGGTTGGCGAGATTCCCATGGCAATATAAGCAGCCATTACTCCCCCTGCAATAGTAGCAAATCCACCGGTCATAATAGCGTGTAATTCTGAGAAAGTTAGGGAGTTTATATAAGGTTTGATCATTAAAGGGGCTTCTGTACAACCGACGAAAATATTGGAGGCACAACTTAAGGTTTCTGGCCCTGATGTTTTCATGGTACGTATCATGATTCGGCTAATTATATTAACAATGCGGGGCAAAATTCCGTAATGGTAAATGATAGCAATAAATGAGGCAAAAAAGATGATAGTTGGTAATACTTTAAAGGCAATAAAATGTTCTTCAAACCCATCTCCAAAGACAAATTTTGCTCCTACGTCAGAATAATCTAAAAAAGTTTTAACCGTATTCCCTAACCATTCAAAAATAGCTAAACCAAAAGGAGTTTTTAAAATAAAAATTCCTAGAAGAAACTGTAAAGCAAAGCCCCAAGCAACTGTATTCCAGCGAATCGCTAACCGTTCATAAGATATGAGATAAGCAAAGCCTAGAAAAATAATTAAGCCCAATAATGAGATGAAATGATCCATGATTTTTTAATCTTGATAGCTATGTTCAAATAAGCCCTGATTATTTTTACACAAATAGCCTATTCTTTCAACAGCATCTAAATTGATGATTCCATAGATATGAGGAAATTTCTCACTATCATCAATATTATGGTCAATATTAGGGTTAGGATGTATGGGGGATTCCCATTTTATTTCTGCTAATAGTTTATCGGGATTGATTTCAAGAACAAGTAATCGCTCATAATGCTGATAAAATGTATTAGCGATGGTTAAAATTTGCGACTTTGTTGAACAATGAATAAACCCTTCTGTTTCTAAAGAAGCTGCTTTATATTCCTTGTTTAACTGTGCTTGTTGCCAAGTTTCAGAGGTTGTAAGGTGAAAGACATTCATGGTTGTTAAAGCTTAATTTTCATTCAATAAAGAAGCTTGATACCTCACTTCTTGGTGAGGAATTCCTAACTTAATTCCTGCTGTTTCAAATGCTTCCTTTACTCTGAGTCGATATTCTCTTCCTACCGCCCATTGTTGCATGGCTTGGGTTTTAATCCATACTTGAATTAAGATACCCTGATGGGAAACATTATCGACACCTAGAATAGCAGCCGGTTCAATAATTTTATCTTTCCAAGTGGGATCATTTTGCATTTCTTCACTCACTTCACTAATAACATTTAAAGCCTTTCTTACATCAGCATCATAAGCAATTTCTATTTTAAATTCAACCCGTGACCAATCTTTCGTTAAATTTTCAACAATAAAAATTTTACCATTAGGAATAGTAACTAAACGCCCTTCTGCTCCTCTAATTTGTGTGATATAAATATTCATATTTTCTACAAAACCAGCTATATTTCCCACTTGAATCACATCCCCAATAGCATAACGATCTGTCCATAAAATTAAGATACCATTTAGCATATCTTCTACTACATTGCGAGACAAGAAAGCAGCCACAAAAGCTACACCTCCTGCACTAGCTAATACAGTTAGGTTAATCCCTAAAAATAGTACAGTGGCGGCAGTAGCAAGAACAATAAAGAGAAAGGTTGTGCCGCTTTTAAGCGCATTAGAATAGGTACTAACGCGCAAAGTATAACGGTTAGAATTTGGATTAATTAGTTGTGCATTTTTTGCCCATTTATTCAGATAAAAATCAATCAAGAGATTGGTTAACTTATCAGCAATACTAGCGGACATCCAAATCAAAGGAAGAATAATAGACTGGCCTAAAAAGAAATAGGTATAACGGCGAGTTTCAGGAAAAAGTAAGATGATTAAAGTGAGAGCGAATAAAATTAAAAATAATTGTATCCAAAAAAATAATCCTAGAAATAATTGAATCACATTTTGCTGTCGTTTAATACTTGCCTGTTTCTTTAATGCTAAACTCGGAACACTATGACTTATGGTTTGTACTGTATTTTCAATCATAGCTTTGGCTTTGGCCAAGGCTTTATCAGGGCGATCAATCACTTTTTTGAATGTTTCTAAAACAACTGATGGATTTAGCTTTTTTCTTTTTTTCTCTTCTTGATTATTTTCTTTACTTTGATTAGAGGTTTCTGAAACTTCTAATTCCTCAGAAGATAAACCCTCGGCATCAACGGTTAAAGACTCTTGTAATGCTCTTAATTGACGAATCAGATGACGATTCCAAGTCTTCAATAAGTATCGAATAGTTGCTAAAATAATTACAGGAATAGCAATAACAAGAAAAATAGCAATAGCAACACCAAATCTGGCAAAAGGGTAATAATAATCAATTTCATAAGCCCAAAGTGCTTCATTAAGACTCTCAGAAATTAGAAAACGCCACTCCTTAGCAATATCTTCAATTAATTTACCTTGATGAAGACGATCCG
>JASJBX010000071.1 GCA_030066295.1 Crocosphaera sp. | reverse complement strand
GAGACATCAACGCAGGAAAGAATATCTTGCAAAAAGGATTAAGTAGGTTGGGGCGCAGCCAAACTCACGCTTCAGGAGAGATTCCCTCTTGGTTGGTTGGAGAAATCCTGTCGGCTAACGGAAACTCGTCGAATGAAGAATCCCCTCGCCTTTAGGCAGGAGCGAACGTCAACTTACCAATGTTTGGATTGATGACGAAAACTTAAATCAAAAATTGGTTGATAACATCGGTTTAGATTGGCAAGATTTAACTCATATTGCCCAAACCATAGACACATTACTTCCTGTTATTCAAAACGACAACACAGAAAACTGGGTAAATGCCACCACGGAACTGTTAGATATTTGGGACAATAATATCAGTCTCCAAAAACAGTTAAAAGAAACCACAAACCTTGACTGGACAGAATTTAAACAACTGGTTGCCATTGGACAAACAACAGCGACAGCCATTGATCAAAGAAGTATCAATAGTTGGATAAATGCCCTGAAAACCACTTTAGATTGGGCATTAAGCGAGAACTCTTTTGATAATCAAAAAGTTAATCAAATTATTAATAAAGCCCAGGAAAATAATAATACAGAAAGTTGGGTCAATGCAGTTGATGACCTCTTAGGCGTTGCTAAAGATGCCACCGAACTCCGCAACAAACTAGGGGGAATTACAGGGGTTGAATGGGAAGACTTTAAACAAATTATCGAAGCCGGACAAGCGATCGCTACTGCTATCGAAGAAGATAAATTTACCGCTTGGCGAGATGCCCTAACAACCACAATTAATATCTGGGTTGATGATGCCACCTTACAAAAAGAAATAGAAAATCAGACTGGTTTTAAATGGGAGCAACTGACTCGTATTGGTAACACTTACGAAGCCATTCGTAAAGCCGATAAAAACGGTGATGTGACAGCTTGGCTTCAGGCAACTGATAAAATTTTAATCTTGTGGGAAAACGATTCTACCCTACCCGATCAACTTAAGACTTTAACAGGTTTAGAATGGCAAGACCTCAAAGATTTTATCGAAGTTAGTCAAACCATTGACACCGCTATTGAACAAGAAACCTATGAAACTTGGCGAGATGCTCTTAAAGAAACCATTAATTTCTGGGTAAGCGATCAAACATTGAATCAAAATTTAGAAAGCTTAATTGGGTTAAATTGGGAACAAATCGATAAAATTGGACAGGCTAGTGATGCCCTTTACGATGCTTATGGAAAAGTAGAAGACATCATTAAAAATGCTATTTCAAGTGATAATTATAAAGACTGGATTAAAGGAATTGAAAGCGTTTATGACCTTTGGAAAGATGATCCTATTTTAAGAGAAAGAGTCCAAGATGGCGGACAAGTCATTTGGGATGAAATTGAAAGTTTCTTTCTAGCTAAAGAGACAGTAGAAAACCAAGACAAGAAACAAACAATCCAGACGACAATTGAAAAGACAATTAATGAAACAGAAACAACAATTAAACAAAAGTTAGAAAACACAATAGGACTGTCTTGGACACAAGTTAAAGCCATCGTAAAATCAGGACAAATTATTGCCGAAGCGGTTCAAGAAAATCAAATAGATCAATGGATTGAAGCTAGTGATGAAATATTAGATATTTGGGAAAAAGATGCAGACTTAACTAAATTTCTCCAGGATAACTATGAGATTGGCTGGAAAGATATTAAAATTCGAGTTGAAACAGGACAAGAAATTGCAACAGCCATTGATACAAACACTATTGAAGGTTGGGCAGTTTCTCTTAATAACATTATTAATATTTGGGCTAAAGATATTCCATTAACAACAGACCAACAAGTTAAACTAGAAGAAACGGAAAAACTGATTAATGAAACGAAAAATCTTAATTCTCCTAATGATATTCAACTATGGCAAGAAGTTACTAATCAACTGCTTGTTTTATGGGAATCTGAAGATGATTTACAGAACTATTTACAAAATAAAGCTCAATTATCATGGAAGGATCTGAGTAAAACTGTTCTTTCTGGACAAATATTAGGGACAAAATCGAATGATATTGAACAGTCTATCAGTGATTTAGGAGAGGTTCTTGATATTTGGCAAACTGATCCAGAACTTCCCCATATTTTAGAGGATATCTCTGATTATAGTTGGCAACGTCTCAATGATTTTCAACATGATATTGAGGCTAAAATTACCAATCCAATTCTTAATAATGGAGATGATGATAATCTTCTTAACCAATTTAACTTAAATGAGTTTAATCTCGTTACAGGAAATAGTCAAAATCTTGGGGAAGCTGATACCATTACCCTTGATCATAATCTGCAAACCATAACCTTAGATCAAACCTACAATAATCCGGTTATTTTTGCCCCTTCTGTCTCCTTCAACGGGGGTCAACTAGCTACTCCTCGCATTACCAATGTCACCCCTAATAGCTTCGATATCTATCTGCAAGAACCTAGTAACATGGATGGTTTACATATACCAGAAACCTTGAGTTATTTGGTCATGGAAAAGGGAACCTATCAACTATCTGACGGGACTTTGCTGGAAGTGGGAACGTTAAACACCGATGGAACAACTAATACTTCAGATACAACTTTAACCCCTTGGGAAACCATTGAGTTTGACATCGACTTTGCACAGACTCCTGTCATCTTTAGTCAAGTTCAAACCGACAACGACAGCGACTTAGTAAGAACTCGTCAACAAAACGCTACTGCTGATGGGTTTGAGGTAGTGATGGAAAAAGACGAAATCAAAGCCAGAAATGGAGAAGGACATTCCGATGAAACCATTGGCTATTTAGCGATCGCTTCTGGTTCCGGAACCAGTGATGGAGTAACATACCAAGCTGCTAGTACCAGTGATAGTGTTACCCATGACTTATTTAATATTAATTTCGGTGGTGAGTTTACAGATATTCCCCACTTCCTAGCCAATATTTCCACCTATGACGGGCCAGATCCTTCTACTTTGCGTTTCCAAAATCTAACCACTAATGGGGTTCAAGTAACCATACAAGAAGACACCACCTTCGATGATGAAACCAATCATACAACGGAAGTCATCAATTATTTAGCCGTTGATGGAGATAACCCCTTACAAGGAACCGCTTATGACCCCTTAACGGGAAATCGCGCTATTATTGGCACAGACGGTAACGATTATCTTTTGGGACTGAAGGACAATGATACTCGCACCGGTAAGGGAGGCCATGATATCTTTGTCTTGGAAAGCAATCAAGGAACCGATACCATTACTGATTTTGAATTAGGAATTGATCAGATCGGGTTAACCGATGGCTTAACTTTTGGTTCTCTTACTTTAACGGATATTAATAATGATACCGTTGTCATGTTTAATAATCAGGAGTTAACTATTCTTAAAGGGGTTAACTCGACGGAATTAACCAGTGATCACTTTGTTGGTGTCAATGTTTAGTTTGGTTTCTGTTGCCAAAAAATAGCGATCGCCCGATTCCCCGAAAGCGGAATTTCGTTGACTTAACCCCACATCTCCCGACCCCACTCTCTCTTAAAACCTGAGTTTGATATAAGGAAATTTCTAGACAACTGGTCAAAATCAAGAGTCTTAAACCTTGATTATCTCATGGGAAAAACTCCAACTCCGAACCCCGAACTCCTAACACCGAACTCAGGTTTAAAGGTTCCATTTTCTCCGCCAAAATAGTAAGCTTTCTAAGCAATTATTGAATAATTTATTATCTTGATGTTTTTGCTGTTGCCAGTTTTGAGAAATTTGTAATATAATTTCTGATGCTGTTCCATATAAAGGAAATAATTCGGAAATTTGCTGAATTTTGATTTTATTTTTCATAGCTAAAGCGACAATATTTATAATTTCATCACTATTATGACCAATAATATGACACCCTAAAATTAGACCATTGCGGCGAGTGATTAATTTACAAAATCCAGTGGTTTCGTTCAATATTTTTCCTTTGAATAGACTATTATAATTGTGTTTGATAATAACTAAATCATCTTTATAAATTTGTTTTGCTTGGGTTTCTGTGAGTCCCACCCTGGAGAAAATAGGATTGGTTAAAATTCGCAGAGGATGAAAAGTATAATCAACCTTAAACATAGGATAGAATATAGCATTTTTAACAGCAATATTCGCTTCATATTGGGCTATATTAGATACAATTGTATTGCGACAAGCATAAATATTTGGATTGGTGGTTTGTAATTTATGATTAACTTTAATTTTTCCTGCTTCTAGGGCAACTTTTACCCCTTCTAAATTTAATCCTTTTATCTTGTGTTGTTTGTGAGTAACGATAATAATTTCATCGGTTTCTAGAGCTTCATTTCCTGCTTGAATCCATTTTTTATCTTCAATTTTTCTGACTTGAGTGATGGAACAATTAATAATTAAGTTAATTCCTTCGGCTTCTAATATGGTTTGAATTAACTGTACAATTTGTTGATCTTCTTGGGGTAAAATGTTAGGGTTTTCAACAATGAGGGTAACGTTTTTCCCTAAATAATTTAATTGTTGTGCAAGTTCAATACCGAGAGAGGTTTGGGAAAAAATAACAAGGTTTTGAGGAAGTTTATGGATGTTTAATGTTTCAGGAATAATATAGCCAACTTCTACTAATCCTTGAATGTTAGGAATGCTAGAGATGGAACCCATCGCTAATAAATAACGACGCGATCGCAAGGTTCTATTGCTAAGAACAAAACCCAACTTAGGCAAACGACAAAATTCCCCTGATTCTTCAATAATATCTACCCCTAAATGGGCTAACTTTTCTAAATCATAGGCTATTCCTATATTCCTTTTGACTTCATGTCTCCATGATTGGATGTGATGATCAGTTAAATGAGAAACTGAATTAATATTCAGATCCCATTGCGTTAAATCATGCCAACGGCGATCAATATCCATTAAATAATTAAGCATTAAACTATCTTGTTCGTGCCAATTATTATCCTTAATATTTCCCACCACTAAAGCCACTCTCGCTTTGTATTTTATGGCTTGTGAAGCAGCAAAAATAGCCTCTAAGCTATGGCCAATAATAACGAGATCATAATCTAAACTCATAGTTCATTAATTTTAGCCCAAACCCTTAACACTTCCCCCACACTCCAAGCTTGGGCGAAACATCCCCTAGGGATCATGGGTGGATCACCATCAAAAATTTCGCTAATGCTGCCCAGACAACCGTCATTGAGATGGTTGGCCATGGGTTCCAGAAAACTATTAGCCAAGCTGCGATCGCCATAAACCCGCCAATGGGCTTCCACAAACGGACCCATTAACCAGGCCCAAACCGTTCCTTGATGATAACTGCGATCCCGCGACACTTGATCTCCCCCATAACGGCCTTGATATTGGTGGTGGGTAGTACAAAGCGATCGCAGTCCGTGGGAGGTAATTAACATTTTGGCCACCGTATCCACCACTGACTTTTGTTGTTCGGGTTTGAGTAAGGGGGCGGTGGTTTTATTGTGGGGTAGAGAAACGGCAAAAATCTGATTGGGCCGCATAGATTTATCGTGGCCATTGGGACTATCTAAGACATCGTGACAATATTTTAAGGAAGGATGCCAATAACGTTGAAACCCGGCGTGGGTATGACGGGCCATGGTTTTATATTCTCCGGTGGGTTGTCCTAAAATGTCCCCAATTTCGATCATAATGGTGAGGGCATTGTACCAAAGTACATTCACTTCGATGGGTTTACCGTGACGGGGAGTTACCACCCAGTCCCCCACCTTTGCATCCATCCAAGTTAACTGAGTCCCTTCTTGACCGGCATAGATCAAATGATCACTATCGAGATGGATATTGTAGCGGGTTCCCTCACGGTGACATTCGATCACATCTTGTAAGAGGGGATACAGGTCTTTGAGTAAGGTAATATCTCCTGTGACGCTATAGTAGACGCGAATGGCTTCAAAGTACCAAAGGATCGCGTCTACTGTGTTGTATTGAGGGGTTTGGCTATCATCGGGGAAGACATTGGGTAACATTCCCCCGTCTAAATATTTAGCAAAAGTGCTGAGAATATCGTGAGCAATATCGGGCCGGCCCGTGGTTAAGGTTAACCCGGGTAAAGCAATCATGGTATCCCGTCCCCAGTCTGCAAACCAAGGATAACCAGCAATAATAGTTTTGCCGTCTGGGTTATGGGTTGACGGACGATCAACGATAAATTGATCCGCCGCTAAGACCAATTGTTGCACCCAAGGGGGAGAAAAATGGGAACAGCGTTTGAGTAGCCCCTGTTCATAGTCGTAGCGTTGTTGTAGGGCTTTTTGTCCGTCTAAAGAGGGTTGAGGGTTGGTACTGGCCACAATGGTTAAAGACTCCCCTGGTTGCAGGGTTTTGTTGAAGGTGGCCGCATTATAATGATCGTCTCGATCCCATAACCCCCGGTAGCGTTCCATGGCCAAATCATACCCCAAATGCCAATGATAGTTTAAAGTGACTTCTGCCCCTCGCACCCACAGATAAAAGGGGGTTGCTTCTGCATAAGGGGTCACACATAAGCCCTTGGGGACTTCTTCCACCCCCATTTTCCACTGTCCAGATTGAGTGGTTCCATGGTGATCCCGGTAGTTAACTAGGGCTTTGATGGACAATTGTAGGGCTTTGCTGCCTCGTTTAAAGGTATAACGAATATAGGTGGTATTTTCCCCTTGCTGCATCCAAATTCTTTTTTCAATCAGTGCATCGCCACAGGCAAAAGTCCAAACGGGAATCGTCCCTTCTAAGCGAAAACTCTCAATGTTGAGATAGCCTTGGGGAGAAATCGTCCCATCAAACCAACGGTTTGTAAAGCAGGAATAGGTTTGATAATCGTATTGGATGGTTTCGTCTAGTTTTGATAGTAGTAAGGTTCGCTTCAGGGGAGGGTTCAACGCAGCAATCAATAACCCATGATAACAACGGGTGATGACCCCTGATATGGTACCGCAACCATAGCCTCCAATGCCGTTCGTAATCAACCATTCCCTTGATTGGGCCGTGCTTAAATTACCGCAGATTTCCCGTCCATAGTTTAAGGTCATGAATACTCAATGGATTAACGCTCCTGGTTAGCAAGATTGTATAAAGGTTTTGGGGGAATACTCGATTATTTAACTATGTTTTCTCATTGTTTGAGTTGACTCCTACTAGATTTGTTTGTAACATATAAGTAGTATAAGCTAATTAAATAATAACCATAATCTGATGAACGCCAAAATAAAATGAAGAAGTCAAGTACATTTTTTGGTTAAAAAATTATTGTATTATTAAGGAAGATCGGATCATGAACACTAGCATAATTGAATGTATCAGGAAATATATCAAAGAAGAGTATTCTTATCAGGGATTAATTGGAATCTCTGACTTATTTGATATGCTATAACAGAATCTATTATTTTTTCAGGATTGTTTTTATCTCTATGGTCATTAAATTGTTTAACTTATCTCGTTGTATTCGTTACACGATTAGTCTGGGTTGCCTTATATTATTACTGTGGGGAAATGTTCCTGCTGTCGCTCAAACGGTATCCTCTGATCGTGCTTCTTCTATTACCCCTTATTTGAACCGTGCCATTGAACGAGTCACAGAATTTACTTTAGATAATGGCATGAAATTTATTATCAAGGAAAACCACGATGCACCAGTGGTTTCGTTTGTTACCTATGCAGATGTGGGAGGAACCGATGAACCGGATGGAAAGACGGGAGTGGCTCACTTTTTGGAACATTTAGCCTTTAAAGGTACGACAAAAATTGGGACTAAAAACTATCAGGAAGAAAAAGAAGTTTTAAGTCGTTTAGATCAAGCATTTATGGAACTTAAAACGGCTAAAACAACAGGAAATGAAGAAAAAGTAAAACAATTAACAGCAACTTTTCAAAAAGTACAAGAAGAAGCAGCCAGCTATGTTGAACAAAATGCCTTTGGCCGAATTGTAGAAAGTTCAGGAGGGGTAAATATTAACGCACAAACTAGCCCAGATGCTACCCGATACTTCTATAGTTTCCCCTCCAATAAATTAGAGTTATGGATGTCCTTAGAATCAGAAAGATTTTTAGATCCAGTTTTCCGAGAATACTATAAAGAGCAAAATATTATCTTAGAAGAAAGACGGTTACGGACAGAAAATAATCCTATTGGAACCATGGTAGAAGCCTTTTTAGGCACTGCGTTTACCGAACACCCTTACAAACGTCCCACCATTGGTTATAACGAAGATATTCGTAATTTAACCCGTCAAGATATTCGAGACTTTTTTAACACTTATTATGGACCCAATAACCTGACAATTTCTATTGTTGGGGATGTTGATCCCGAAAAAGTTAAACAGTTAGCACAAGTTTATTTTGGTCGCTATGCAGAAAAACCCGAACCTCCCACAATGACAAAAATTGAACCCAAACAAGAAGAAACCAGGGAAGTTAACTTAAAATTAGCCTCTCAACCTTGGTATTTAGAAGGGTATCATGTTCCCGCTTTAAGTCATCCTGATAGTGCCATTTATCAAGTCATTTCTACCCTATTAAGTTCCGGTCGAACTTCCCGTTTATATAAGTCTTTGGTAGAAGAAAAACAAGTGGCTTTGGTGGCTCAAGGGTTTAATGGGTTTCCCTCCGATAAATACCCTAATTTGATGTTATTTTATGCTCAAACTGCTCCCAGAGCATCCCTAGAAACTGTAGCCAAAGCCTTATCTTTGGAAATCGAAAAATTGAAAACGCAACCAGTTTCTGAGCAAGAATTACAACGGGTTAAAAATCAATTACGAGCAGGTTTGTTGCGCTCCCTTGACTCCAATTTGGGCATGGCCAAAGCCTTAGTTGAATACGAAGTAAAAACCGGTAGTTGGCGTAATTTATTTGGTCAAGTACAGGCCATTGAAGCAGTTACTTCGGCGGATATTCAACGAGCAGCTAAAGCGACTTTTGTCCCCGAAAATTTGACCATTGGTCGCATTTTACCCAAGTCTTAATCAGACCAACCCAAATAGGGATCAATGGCTATTGATCCCTCGTATATAATGAAATTAGATAGGAGAATTTGAGCGATTTTAGAGAAATAACAGACTTCGTCGGCTTTTATTCTTTTTTTAACGTCCTTTAACCCTAGGACAAATACTATGAATATGCCCCGCAACCCATACATAGATCGTGACATCCTCATCGTTTCTCCAGATGGCTCTATGTTAGAAGCGATCGCTCTTTTAAGTCAAAGTTATCTCTCCTTGAAACCACAAAGTTGTCTGTTGGTAGCAGAAAATAGGCGTTTAGTTGGTTTATTGACAGAAAAAGATATCGTCCAACTGATAGCCGAAAAAATAGACCTAGAAGGGGCTAAAATCCGCAAATTTATGACCAAAAAGCTGATAACTTGTCAAGAATCAGAAATTAGTGCGATTGATGACCTAGTTAGCTTTCTCTCACGCCATAATATTCGTCATTTACCTATTATTAATCATCATCAAGAAATTCAAGGATTAATCAGCGAAGAAACCCTGACCAATGCTTTGAAACAAAACGATCTCATCAAATATCGTCATATTAAAGAGTTTATCAGCAAAAAAGTTATTCATACTTCTCCTCATACAAATTTATTGACCTTAACGCAAATAATAGTCCAAGAGGGGGTCAGTTATGTCGTTGTGGCCAAAACTAAAAAAAATGGCAGCATTTTCCCCCAAGGAATGGTCACAGAGGCAGATATTGTCAAATTTAAGAGCTTGAACCTAGATTTTCAAAGGGTAAAGGCTAAATCTGTCATGCGTTCCCCCCTAATGACCATTAAACCCTATTACACCCTTTGCTGGGTTCATCAACAGATGCAGACCCAAAAAATTCGTCATCTGGTGGTAGTAGGAGAAAAAGGGGAACTAAACGGTATTTTGACGCAAACCAGCCTTTTAAAAGCCATCAAACCCCAGGATATTCATTCACTGGTTGATTCACTGCACATCAAACTGGAAACCTTAGAAAAGGAAAACCGCGAACTTTTAGAAAAAGTTAATCAAAATTTAAAACAAACCGTTACCACCCAACAAGGAAAAATTCACCGTTTAACGCAACAAGAAACAACATTATCCAACATTTTACTAAAAATTCGCTCATCCTTAGACCTAGAAGTAATTTTACAGACAGCCGTCCAAGAAGTCCATCAACTGTTAGACTGCGATCGCGTGATCATTTATCGTTGTGACCAACAAGGAATCGGAAAGGTTGCTATCGAGTCAGTCAGGGATGAAAAATGGTCAATTGTAGGGCAAACCGTAGAAAGCGGTTGTTTTACCTGTCGTTGGATTAAGCAATATAAACAACATCAAACCAGCATTATTGATGACGTTTATCAAGCTGATTTAGAAGAATGTTACCTGAACTTTTTAGAAAAGTGGCAAGTTAAGTCAAAATTTGTTCTTCCCCTGTTTATCAATGATCATCTGTGGGGATTACTCGTTTTTCATAACTGTAGCACCCCGCGCCGTTGGTTATCCCCAGAAGTAGAATTTGTCAAAAATTTAGGTGTACATCTAGAAGTTGCCATTCAACAAGCGACTTTAGTGGAACAACTTCAAGAACAATTAACCTCTCAAGTTTATCAACAACAAATTGAATTACAGGAAACCCAAAGTGCCTTAAGTGAAAGTGAACAACGCTTTCATATTATGGCCGATCATGCACCGGTTTTGATCTGGATGTCGCGGCCAGATAACCTTTGCGATTATTTTAATCAAAAGTGGCTAGAGTTTACCGGTCGTACTTTAGAAGAAGAATGGGGTAAAGGTTGGACGAAAGGAGTCCATCCCGACGATTTTGAACGCTGTTTGCACACATATCTTACCGCATTTGAAGCACGTCAACCCTTTCGGATGGAATACCGTTTACGTCGGTTTGATGGGGAATATCGTTGGTTAATTGATCATGGAATTCCTCGCTATGATAGCAATCAAAAATTCTTGGGTTACATTGGTTCCTGTATGGATATTACTGAGGGAAAACAAGCCCAACAAGACTTACAAGAAAGTGAATTACGCTTTCAAGAATTTATGAATTATGCTCCCATTATTGCTTGGATCAATAGTGAAGAGGGTCAGTTTATTTATGGTAATCAATCCATGCTTAACTTTATGCAAAAATCAGAGCAGGAAGCATTTAATCATGATCTGAGTGAGTTATTTCCTGTAGAAATTGCCCAAGCTTATCTAGAAACGAATCAAGGGGTTTTGGATACGGGAGAGGTATTAGAAAATATAGAAATTGCTTCACAAGAAGATGGCAGTTATCGTCATTATTTAGTGCATAGATTTCCCATTGTTCATCATTCTTTGAATCGTTGGGTAGGAGGAATTGCCCTTGATATGACGGAAAAACAAGAAGCCTTAAAAGCGTTAGAAAAAAGTGAACAAAAATATCGATCTTTGATTAATAATTTAACCGCAGGGGTAGTGGTTCATGCTCCTGATACCAGCATTATTATTTGTAATAAGACCGCTTGTGATTTACTGGGGTTGACCATGGATCAAATGTTAGGTAAAACTGCTATTGATCCCCATTGGTATTTCTTTAGGGAAGATGGTCAAAAGATAGAACCTCAAGAGTATCCTGTCAATAAAATTATCCGAACTCAAACGTCCATAGAAAACTATATTATTGGTATTTATCATCCTTTAGAGCAATCAGAAGTCTGGGTTTTAGTTAATGGGTTTCCTTCCTTTGATCACAAGGGTAATTTACAACAAATTGTTATCACTTTTATTGACATTACCTTCCGTAAAGAAGTCGAAATTAATCTAGAAAAACAGTTTAGAAATGCTTGTTTATTAAAGAAAATTAGTGATCAAATTCGTCAAACTTTAGAACCTGAGTTGATTCTTCAAACTGCAGCCACCGAAATCGGTAAAGCTTTTAAGGTTGATCAAGTGTTGATTTTTATCTGTGAAAAGTTAGAAAATAGTGAAAACATTAAAGTTACTTGTGTCGCTGAATATATTGATGGTAATTATAATTCTTTATTAGGGATAGAACTTCCCCTCGAAGGTAATCCTTATATGGAAACATTAATTACTCAAGAAGGAGCGATTCCTGCTGATGATGTATTTCAGTTCCCTTTATTGACTTCTGTTCATCCTTTATTACAGACCATGCAGCTTAAATCTTTGATAGCAGTTGGTACCTTTTATCAAGGAAATATTAATGGTTTAATTGGTCTTCATCACTGTGATTTTTATCATCATTGGACTGAGGATGAAGTGGAATTATTAGAGTCATTGGCTGGACAATTAGGAATTGCGATCGCTCAATCTCAATTACTACAAAATGAACAAAAAAGACGTAGGGAATTAATGAGAAATAATACAGAACTTTATGAGGCAAAACAAGCAGCAGAAGCGGCTAACAAAGCAAAAAGTGAATTCTTAGCTAATATGAGCCATGAAATTCGTACGCCGTTAAACGCTGTTTTGGGATTTACTGATTTATTAGATTCTTTTGTTAAAGATTCAAAAGCGAAAGACTATTTAAAAGCCATTCATAGTAGTGGTAATACCCTATTAACATTGATTAATGATATCCTTGATTTATCAAAAATTGAAGCAGGGAAAATTGAATTACAATTTGACCCATTTAGTTTACGTCAATTATTGTCTGAAATTGAAGGTATTTTTGACTATAAAGCAGGAGAAAAAGGGTTGAAATTTATAATCGAAATCGATGATAAATCACCTGAAATAATTATTTTAGATGAAATTCGTTTACGTCAAATATTATTAAATATCGTAGGAAATGCCATAAAATTTACCCCACAAGGTTATGTCAAAATAAAAGTGAAAGCGTTCTCTTATTACTTCAATCTGGATAGAATTAACTTAAGCATTACTGTTGAAGATACGGGAATCGGAATTTCTGAAAAAGATCGGGAAACAATCTTTGATGTTTTTACCCAAAGCGAAGGTCAAAGTAACCGTACATATGGAGGAACCGGGTTAGGTTTAGCTATCACTCAACGATTGGTTAAAATGATGCAAGGAGAAATATTTGTCAACAGTAAAATAGGAAAAGGCAGTCAATTTATTATACAATTTCAAGATGTTAAAGTTGCCAACTTACCTAAAAAAAATAATGAAGTAATCCCCTTAGATGATAACTTAAATCAATTTGCACCCCTAAAAATTTTAGTGGTTGATGATGTGGCTTCTAATCGTCAATTAATTGCCGAATATTTTAGTCAAACCCATCATCAATTATACTTTGCAAAAGATGGAAATAAAGCTTTAGAAGAAGTCAAAAAAAATTATCCTGACTTGATTTTACTTGACTTGAAAATGCCTAATTTAGATGGGTATGAAACCAGCAAACGCTTAAAACAATGCCCAGAAACTCAACCCATTCCCATTATTATCTTGACAGCACATTATCAGGCTAAAGAAAAACAAAAATTAATGGATTTTGTTGAAGATATTTTACCCAAACCCGTTAGTAAGTCTCAATTAGTGTTCACCTTAAAATCTATTTTTGCCTCTCAACCTTCTTCATCTTCTTCAGCAACAATAACCGAGAATAATCTAGAAACTGAAGCTACTTTAAATTTACCAGAACTTATTCAACAACTCACCGAAGAAATGGAGCAAACCATACCCATTATTCAGCAAAAAATGATCACCCGAGACTTAAAAAAATTCCTGCAACGTCTCATCAGTTTAAGCCATCAATCTCAGTGTAAAATACTTCTAACCTATGCTCAAACCCTACAACAACAACTGGATGATTTCGACCTGGAAAATATAGCCGGTAGCATCGATAATTTTAGTCAAATTTATCAAAAGATAGTCTCTCTTTCGGACAAAGAATAGGAAAGACTCAACCTAAGCTATGCCTAAAATAAACATTCGTTACAAATGCTATAACACAGGCCACCCCTAATGATAGGCTGAGAAATGCACGCTTATTACTGGGGAAGCCATAATGACAGGAGCTAACGATACACCCTATCTCCTTCGTGCTGCACGAGGAGAAATCTTAGATCGTCCACCGGTTTGGATGATGAGACAAGCTGGACGCTACATGAAAGTATATCGGGATTTACGGGATAAATACCCCAGTTTTCGTGAAAGATCCGAAAATCCTGATCTTGCCATCGAAATTTCTCTGCAACCTTGGCGAGCATTTCAACCGGATGGGGT
>JASJBX010000263.1 GCA_030066295.1 Crocosphaera sp. | reverse complement strand
CATTCTTTGTCCTTCTCTTATTCCATGTTCTGAACCTCTATTAATAACTATTTTATACTCATCAATAACTTTAGCTACAGTAGCAGGAAATGCTCCTTTCTTAGCGATAACTGGTGTATTAGTTACAGGATCAACATTTTTAGATTCCATTTTAACTCTCCTTTAGGGTTGATAAAAGTCTTTAGTTATTCCAGGTCTAACGATAATTTGATCTAAGATTATTTTCTCATTACTAACTAATCTATCGAGAATATCTTGATAAGTTGAAATAGGTTGATCAATGACTGCTTGTATTTTTTTGTTAGTTTGTATTGTTTTAATATAACCGATTCCGATTAAAGCTTCATACTCATATTGATCTCTATAGAAAATCGATATAGTGAGTTGTTCAGAAAATAAATCAGAATCATCAAATAAGAAACTTATTAATCCTGTTTCTTGTTCTTTTTGTACCCGTAGAATTTTAGGTATTCTCCATCTGTTGACCTCATTAACAATAGTTTTATTAGTTTCTTTTAATTGTTCTAATTCAGCTTTCAACTTTTGATTATATCTGAAAGCTTTATAAGCTGCATTAAAAAGCGTAATAAAGATGATTAGAGTAAATACAGCTATGGTAATGACTAAAGCTAAAGAAACCTGAGTTTTTGATGAAATAATCCAAGCTAACACTGAAACGATAATTCCCAGAAATGTAGCGGGAACTGCATAAATTTCTAGAAAACTTTGCCATAGAAACCCCCAAAAGCTATTTTTCATAACTTATCTTAAAAGATAGAGAGACTACCATCATAGCAGTCTCTCTTATCCTATAACTCTATTTTACTCTACTCCTTCAATTCTGTCCTCAACCTCTTGATACAACTCTTGCAGTCTTTCTAAGTTTTCTTCGGAGGTTTCCCAATAACCTCGTCCGTTAACTTCGAGTAATGTACCGACCATTTTACGGAAAGAATTAGGGTTTAAATTCATCAGACGTTTACACATTTCTTCGTCTTCAATGAAGGTTGTATTTACGTCTTCATACACCCAGTTATCTACTGCGTCTGCGGTTGCACTCCATCCCATTGTATTCACTAACCGCTTAGAAAGTTCCCTCACACCTTCATAACCATGGGATAACATTCCTTCGTACCATTTAGGGTTTAATAATTTGGTACGCGCGTCTAAACGGACGGTTTCGGACAGGGTACGAACTTGTGCATTAGCAGTGGTTGTATCCGCAATATAAGCAGAGGGTTTTCTTCCATCATCCCGTAACTTTGCCACGACTTTTGTGGGATCAGAGTCGAAATAATGGGACACATCCGTTAAACTAATTTCCGAAGAATCTAAGTTTTGGAAGGTTGCATCTGCCGTTTTTAATGCTGATTCAAACACTTTGCGGTTATCTTTCATGATACCAGGATTATCTGAATCGAAGGCGAAACTTTTACGGTTGAGATACATATCTTGTAACTCTTTTTCTTCTTCCCAACTGCTATTTTCTACCGCTAGGTTTACATTAGAAGAGTAAGAACCGGAAGCGTTGGAAAAGATACGGGTAGCTGCTTCACGGACATTGATTCCCATTTCGTCTGCTTGCTGTAAAGCGTGTTTACGAACATAGTTCATTTCGATGGGTTCGTTCGCTTCTGCTGCCATTTTAACCGCTTGATCTAATAAGTTCATTTGGTTAATAAAGAGGTCACGGAAAACACCAGAACAGTTAACAACTACATCAATACGAGGTCTTCCTAATTCTTCGAGGGAAATTAACTCTAATTTGTTGACCCTTCCTAATGCGTCGGGTACAGGTTTAACTCCTACCATCCACATAATTTGTGCTAGGGACTCACCATAGGTTTTGATGTTATCGGTTCCCCATAATACACAAGCAATGGTTTCGGGATAATTGCCCCCGTTATCAATTTTTTGACGTGCGATGAGACGATCAACAACTATTTTTGCAGACTTGACCGCAGCGAGGGTAGGAATGGACTGAGGATCTAACGCATGGATGTTTTTACCAGTTGGTAAAACGTTGGGGTTACGAATAGGATCACCACCGGGACCAGGTAATACATATTCCCCTTCTAATGCTTTTAGTAACCCTCCTAATTCATTATCGGCACAAACCTGTTCTAAGCAAAATTCTAGGTACTCAAACAGGGGTTTTAACTTTTCTTGATCGACATTTGTGTAACCTAAATCGTGTAAAGTTTCCACCCAAGGGGCTTTTTTACCCATGTTGAAAAAGTTTAGTTTAGATACAAGAGAAACCCGTCCTTCTGCATTTACCTGGGTTTTAACTAAAGATGCAACTGCTTCACGGGTTGCTAAAGTGATTTTTTGTAGCAATTCTACATCTTCTAAAATACCCCGATCGCTGTTTTGATAGACTTCTTCAATGTCTCGATCTAAACTATCAGCAATAATACGAGGTAAGGAGGTGATTCCTTCTTCTTCTCGATCCAAAGATGCAATGTTTACCAAAGTGGCGATCGCTTCTTCTGCGGTGGGAGGTTTACCCACAACATGGAGGCCACAAGGGAGTAAACGGGATTCAATTTCCATTAATTTTCGGTAAACTAAACCGACAATATTATCCCGTTGTTCTTGGGTCATATCTTTAGCATCTGTATCAGGTAATTCAATATCCTGATCTAAATTCACTAAGCGACATTTATCCATGATGGTGTTAACAATAGGAACACCGCGACCGCCATCTTTTAAGGTTTGATAAGAACCAATTAACTCACTTAATTCTTTTAATCCCTTATATAACCCTGCATTCTCAGCAGGAGGAGTTAAATAGGAGATGGTTTCTGCATAGCTGCGACGTTTAGCAATGGTCGCTTCACTGGGATTATTTGCTGCATAATAGTATAGGTTAGGAATATTACCAATGAGACTATCGGGATAACAATCACCAGACATTCCCATTTGTTTTCCTGGCATAAATTCCAGTGATCCGTGGGTTCCAAAATGGAGAACCGCGTCTGCTTTCCAAACTTGGTTCAAATAGGTGTAATAAGCAGCAAACCCATGATGAGGACTAGCGGATCTTGAGAACAGTAACCGCATGGGATCACCTTCATAACCAAAGGTAGGTTGTACCCCAATAAAGACGTTACCAAAGTGTTTGCCGTATATCAGTAAATTTTGTCCGTCGCTGTTTAAATGTCCTGGAGGGGGTCCCCAGTTTTCCTCTAACTTCACAGAATAGGGGGTTAACCGTTCGTATTGCTCCACCGACATCCGATGGGCTATATTTAACTCTGGAGAGGCATATTGTGCCTGTGCGTCGTGTATGACCGCTTCCATGAGTTCTTTGGGAGAGTCAGGAATGTCCTGCACGTCGTACCCATTCCCCTGTAAAGCTTTGATTACTTCGTAAATTGAGCCAAATACGTCTAAATAAGCTGCCGTTCCCACATTTCCTTTATCGGGAGGGAAACTAAACACCGTAATAGCTACTTTTTTGTCCAGTTTAGGCTTCTTTCGTAGGGTAGCCCATTTCATGGCCCGTTGCGCCACTGCTTCGATGCGATCTTGTAATGCGATCGCCCGTCCGGTGTTTCCGTCCCGTCCTGAGAGTATAATGGGTTCGATGGCACCGTCTAATTCAGGGATGGCTATTTGTAGGGCAACTTGGATGGGATGTAACCCGAGATCGCTTTCTTCCCATTCCTGTGTAGTTTGGAATACCAACGGCAAAGCACACATATAGGGACGGTTGAGGCGTTTTAAGGAGTCGATGGCTTTAGGATGATCCTGACGCGCTGGGCCTCCTACTAAGGCAAACCCTGTTAAGGATACCACAGTGTCGACGATGGGTACTTTTTCGTTCCCCTCTTTCCAGAAATAAGCTTCAACCGGTTTCGAGAAGTCCAACCCACCGGCAAACACGGGGATCACTTTTGCCCCCATACATTCTAATTCTTGTACCATGGCTACATAATGAGCATCATCTCCGGTGACAAGGTGAGTCCGTTGTAAAATAAGACCAATACAAGGGGCCAAAGGATCTTTTAAATCATCAGAAATATCCCGACGGTTATTGTACCATTCCATATAGGAAGGCACATCCTCAAACATTTTCATGGACAAAGGATGCCATATTCCCATGTCAGGATAGACAACCGGTTCCTTGTATTCTACCTGCTTATCTTCCAAGAGGTCAGGATAGGAATACTTATGAGCTAACATGACTAAGAAGTTCTCTAAATTTTCAGAGGACCCTCCTAACCAATATTGGAAACTTAACATAAAATTGCGAGCATCTTGCGCTTTTTCCACCGGCAGATACTTCAATACTTGAGGTAGTGTCCGCAGTAACTTTAACATAGCATCCTGGAAACCTGCCCCAGAATTTTCCTTCCGTTTCCGCATAAACTGGGCGATCGCACTTTTGGACTGTCCCAACTGGGCCATGGAAAAGCTACCTAACTTATTTAAGCGCATCACTTGGGGCATAGAAGGGAACACCACCACCGCATCTAGGTTATCACGGTGAGGTTTAACCGCTTCCACCACCTTATCCGCTAAGTCTTCAATGAAAATTAAAGAAGCGATAAATAAGTTCGCTTCTGCCACATCTCGCTTAAATTCTGCGTAATTTTCGGGGTTTCTAAGTTCTTCGATTAAATAACCATTGATTTCAATGGCTAACTTAGGATTATTCTTGTTAATAGCATTAACGGCCGCCGAAAGGGAACTCTGATACTGAGGTTCTAACACCACATAGACCACCTTTAGCAAAGAACGACCATTTATTGCCTCCGGGACGATATGGCGAATGGTGGACTTGACATGGGTAAACATATATGATAAGGCTCCTTTGTTTTTATGATGGTCTAAATAAGTTGGGAACGCTGCAACATTCAGGGAAGAAGGTTAGGCCCCCAAATCAAATAACACTCCTCTGTGTTTGTATCAGAAAACGAGGCCAAATGGAGTGGTTACTCGATGATTTGACACATTTTGCAAAGAAACATGACATATTTTGTTACAAATATTGACAAATTGACTGAGTGTTTACTCAAATTTATATTTACAAAATTTATTTATTTTATCCTTGACAAATTGACTATTAAATGTAATTAATTCAGTTATTGATGAAAGACAATAGATAATATAGATTGGAATAGCAATTCTATTTTAAACGATTAGTTATAATAGTAAAGATTAAGCTCTAAAATATTAATGACAATGCAAACAATACAACAATTTACAGCAATTATTGAAAGAGAAGGAGACGGTTATGTATCCCTTTGTCCAGAATTAGATATTGCGAGTCAAGGAGAGACAATAGAAGAAGCAAGAGACAATTTAAAAGAAGCAGTTGAGTTATTTTTAGAAGTTGCT
>JASJBX010000262.1 GCA_030066295.1 Crocosphaera sp. | reverse complement strand
TAAGTAGTCGGACATAAATAAAATGAAGTGTCTTAAGAAATGTAAATAAGCTGTAATCCCTCTCCCTGCTCCCTTTGCTCCCTGCTCCCCCGCTCACTTCACAGTAACGTTTATTTTTGTCCAGGTACTTATGGTTAGGCCATTCTCAAGTTGTGAAACCCAGTCCCAGCTTACTTTTGACTTTTGACTTTTGACTTTTGCCTTTCGCGCAGGGATATAGCACCCGTTTCTACCATTCACTCTCTGGTTAAAATTATGACTCAGACTTCTCCTAACTCCCATTCCCACAACCACAACGAAAACAATGGCCGGGTTCCTCAACCCATGGCCACAGAATCCAGTGAAACCCTGAATAGTCCTGAGCCTCAGAGGGAAGAATCCTCCCTTTTAGCCATTGAAAGCGAAGTCACCTTACCCCCGGAACCCCCTAGACAGCCCCCATCGGTTGCTGCCTCTTCGGGGAAGACCTGGCCCATGGTTCAGTGGTGGCAAAACTTAACCCTCCGCTCAAAAAGCGTCATGGCTGCCACAGCCATTGGCATTGCTCCCGTTATTGCTGTGGGTTCTTTGGCTTATGGCATCTCCCATCAGATTGTTTTTCAGCAGGCCCAGGAGACAGAAATTTCCCGTGCAGTGGGGTTGAGCGATCAGGTGTCTCGGTTTATGGGCGATCGCTATTTGGATATTCAAGGGTTAGCTACCCTAGACACCTTTACCAAGGCTGAGTTAAGAGAAAATCTTTCCCCTCAAGAAAAACAACAAGTTTTAGACCGTTATATTAATATTCATCAATTTTATGACAGTATTGCTGTCTTTGATTTACAAGGGGAGGTCATCGGTCAATCCCAAGGCACACCCCTGAAGAATCATCAAGATCGTCCTTATTTTCAAGACGTGGTTAACACCAAAGCCCCCACCGTTACCCAACCCCTTATTTCCACCACAGAGGGAACGTTTAACGTCTATTTCGCTGCCCCCATCAAAGATAGTCAGACGGGGGAATTGGTGGCGGTCATTCGCTCCAGAATGCCCGTTAAACACCTGCAAGACGTGGTCAAACAGGGAAGGATTGGAGGAGAAGAGATTTACCTGGTTAACCAACAAGAAGAAGTGTTTCTCGCCCCCGACGGCATTCAAGTGACCCAAATGAATAGTGCCGGCAAAGTGGACGAAAGAAGGGAAAACTTTGAACGGCAAGCCGTCAAAGCCCCCTCCTTGTTCTCTGTCTATCCCAGTCTGAAGAGTCAACAGCAACCCGCGGCCAAAGGAGATACGGAGGAATTGGTAGCTGTCGCCCCCTTAACCGGTGTCCAACAAATGCCCGACCTAGGATGGAATACCGTGGTTACCCTGGATAACGCCGTGGCCTTTGCCCCGCAACGAAGACTGCTGTCCGCCATCTTTTTAGGAACCTTAGTCACTGCCGGCTTAGCCGGGGTGGTAGCCGTTCTCCTCTCCGAAGAAATTACCCGTCCCCTGCGTCGGGTGACCAAAGCCGTTAAGAAAATTGGAGAAGGGGATTTAAGCGTAGAAATCGAAACCTCAGGCCACGATGAATTCGCTGTTTTAGCCGAAAACGTCAACACCATGAGCCAACGGATTTATAGCTTAGTCGAAAAACAAACCCTGTTCACCCAACAGGCCAATCTGTTGGCAGAAATTGCCAGTAGTGTCATTGCCGATCGCCAGGCCCTGCAACGGATTTTAGATCAAGCCTTAGAGGGGTTACGAGAAGTATTAGGGGTTGATCGGGTGGTGATTTATCAATTCAAGTTAGACGGCACTGCCTTTATTTCCCACGAAGCCAACGATCCCGCTTATCCCAGTGCCAAACAACTGCAAATCGGCGATCGCTGTATTCCCCCAGAAATTATCAAAAAATACCGTCAAGGCCGAGTCGTGGCCACCAACAACGTCCATGAAGCCGGGTTTCATCCCGAACACCATCAACTGATGGAACAGTTGCATATTGACGCGAACTTAGTGGTTCCCATCATCAGACAAGGGGATGTGTTTGGCTTATTAATTGCCCATCATTGCCAAGGATCTCATCACTGGCAGGACTACGAAATCAGCTTTATGCAGCGAGTGGCCGAACAGTTGACCATTACGCTTGATCGTATCACCCTACAACAACAACAACGGGGAGATGCCAAACGGGCCCAACAATTGAAAAATATTACCGTCAAAATTGCCTCCGCCCTCAATACCGAAGAAGTGATGGAGGTAGCCGTAAGAGAAATGCGTCGCGCCCTGAAAACTGATCGCGTCATTGTTTACACCTTTGACCAGCAATGGATGGGAACCATTGTGGCCGAAGATGTGGCCGAGGGGTATCCCCAGGCCTTGAATGCGGAAATTATGGACCCTTGTTTTGCCACCAAATTCGTCGATAGATATCTCAACGGTCGGGTGCAAGCCACGTCAGACATTTATAACGCAGGGTTAACCGAATGTCACCTGAAAGAACTAGAACCCTTCAAAGTGCGTGCCAACCTAGTGGCCCCCATTATTCGCAAAGGGAAATTATTAGGGTTATATATTGCCCATGAATGTTCAGGTCCGAGGAACTGGAGTCCTTCAGAAATCAGCTTTTTCTCCCAAGTGGCCGCCCAGATCGGGTTTGCCTTGGAACGGGCTGATCTCCTCGAACAACAGAAGATTTCAGAACGTGAACAAAGAACTGCGAAAGAACAACTGCAACGACGGGCGTTAGAACTATTAATGGAAGTTGATCCCGTTTCCCAAGGGGATCTGACCATTCGGGCCAGGGTCACAGAAGATGAAATTGGGACCATTGCCGACTCCTATAACGCCACCATCGAAAACCTGAGAAAAATTGTTAACCAGGTGCAAAACGCCACCGGACAACTCTCAGACACCACCAATCAAAACGAGTCAGCCATTCGTTCCTTGTCGCAAGAAGCCTTTGAACAGGCCCAGGATATTTCCGCCGCCCTCGATAAATTGCAGGCCATGAACGACTCCATTCGGGCCGTTGCCGCCAACGCCGAACTAGCCGAGGCCACCGTGCAACAGGCCACCGCAACCGTAGAACACGGAGAAGATGCCATGAACCGTACCGTAGACGGCATTATGGCCATTCGTCACACCGTAGCCGAAACCGCCAAGAAAGTAAAACGGTTAGGGGAGTCGTCCCAGAAGATTTCTAAGGTGGTCAACCTCATTAGTAGTTTTGCCGACCAAACCAACCTCCTCGCCTTGAATGCCTCCATCGAGGCCGCCCACGCCGGAGAAGAAGGACGGGGCTTTGCCGTGGTTGCCGACGAAGTGCGATCGCTTGCCCGTCAGTCAGCAGCAGCCACCGCCGAAATTGAAGCCTTAGTGGCCAGTATTCAAGCAGAAACCAACGACGTAGTAGCAGCCATGGAAGCCGGGACAGAACAGGTGGTCACCGGGACGAAATTAGTGGATGAAACCCGTAAGAGTCTCAATCAGATTACAGCAGCCAGTATTCAGATTAGCGAATTAGTCGAAGCCATTACCCGTTCCGCCATTGAGCAATCCCAAACCAGTCAAACGGTTACCCAAACCATGACCCAAGTGGCCGCTATTTCCGATAAGACTTCCAGCGAAGCAGCCCAAGTGTCCGACTCTTTCCGAGAACTCTTAGCCGTTGCTCAATCCTTACAGGATAGCGTCCAACAGTTCAAAGTGAAGTAGGAAAAAAAGAATAACATTGAATCCCTAACAGTGAACTTACCCTTCTCGCCCATGCCCCTATTTCCTCAAGAACCATGATACATAGATTAAGCCAATATTACCGACGAATAAAACTGCCCCTACGTCTGATCACCTTAATGATCTTGGGAGTGGCCAGTTGGTTTGTGGTGGTTTCCTGTGCCACCCTTGATGCCCAACAGATGGGGGGAAATTTACCCCCTGACTTGGTTAGTGACTATATTTACCGAATTATTAAGTCTGAGCGCACAATTTACGGGAAATATGTGGTGCAACGGCTCAAAGATGAAAATATCGTCAGAGCATCTGAACATTGGCAACAGGATAAGGCTTTGCCCTTGCCGGCCCAAATGTTTCGCATGACCTCTGAGTTAGCCTCAGAAAACAGTCCTTTTAGTTATGGGGCCATTTCTCCTTGGAGTCTCAACGAGAATAATCTCCCCAACTCTGAATTTGAAAAAAAAGCAATGGAGAATATTTTAGCCACTGGCTTACCTTATAAGGATTTTCAAGTTAAAGATGGTAAAAAATATTATTCAGCCCTTTATCCCGATAAAGCGGTTTCTGCCGCTTGTATTGACTGCCATAATCAACATCCTAGCCATAAACAGCGTTATCCCCAAAAAGTGTTTAAGGTGGGGGATGTGATGGGAGGTATTTTAATTAATTTGCCCTTAGACCCCTAATTGATCCGTTTCACTGATCCATTATTAATTATCCTTAATCCCTTATCATGCAAACCCCTGTCAAGCCAGTTCCCGACTCTTCTGCTGTGAAG
The DNA here is from genome assembly GCA_030066295.1 of Crocosphaera sp. Classification (GTDB taxonomy): domain Bacteria; phylum Cyanobacteriota; class Cyanobacteriia; order Cyanobacteriales; family Microcystaceae; genus Crocosphaera. Next base: position 834 of record JASJBX010000262.1, on the reverse strand, counting down.
GTTTCTCAGCCTCTCTCTGTTGACCTAGGTTCTCAGACCCCTGCCACTGCCAAGCCTAAACCCTCCCCAATTTTACCCCTGATGGAGCGATTTTATCACTTGCCCATCAGTCGCAAAACACAAATGATTACGGCTTTAATTTTTCTGGCTTTAGGCGGATTAATCGGGTTGGGTTCCACCTCCTTAGTGGGGAGTTTACGCTCTCATTTGCTGTATCAAACTAAATCCCAACTAGCCGTTACCGAACTTAATTATAATAGCGATTTAGAAAAAATGGCTCTAGGCTTTGCCTCCCAAGCGGAACACCCCGCCATGATCGAAGCCACTAAAACCATCAATCAAGGAAAGCCCTTATCCCCTGAAATTCGCGCTCAATTACAGTCTATTTTAAAAAATGAACAAAAAATCTATAATCTCGAATTTTCTACCCTAGTAGGGAAGGATTTACGCATTATTGCCAATGCCAATGGTCAACGTCAAGGAGAAACGTTCAACCCTCAAGGCTTAGTCACCGAAGCCATCAAACAACAGAAACAGATTCGTAGTAGTGAGTTGGTGAGTTGGGAAGAACTGCTCAACGAGAAAGCCCCTTTACCCGCCGGACTGACTAGCCAAGACGCATTGATCCGTTATACCGTTACCCCTGTTAAATTGCCAGGCACACAAACGGTGATCGGAGCCTTGGTGTCTGGGGATATTGTTAACAGTAATATAGACATTGTCAAGAAAACCGTCGACACCTTTCAAGGGGTGGGGTATAGTGCCGTTTATCTTTACCATCCCGACCATCAAACCTTTACCTTGACCACTGCTTTTGAGAAAACAGAATTAAGA
>JASJBX010000261.1 GCA_030066295.1 Crocosphaera sp. | reverse complement strand
TCAATACCAACTTGGTCAATGGGGTCTGATACAAGAACTTTTGCCATAGTAATTCGTCTTAGTAGGGGTGATCGTTTCTGTAGGTTGCTCTCATGGTTGCAGTAGCTTATTGTAGCGGTCAATCTACCCTCAAACCTTAAATCGTTAAGAAGTTTTCCAGTTTCCTCTTTAGACAGTACCTAGAACAAAATTAGCGTTTTGCGATCGTAGCATTTCAAAAGGGTTTGTAAATTCAACCCCCAAACCTTAACAAGCGTTAGGAATTTTAATTTTTTTCTTGGAATTACTTGGTATTTCATGAGTTACTACCGTCATTTGATTTCCTAAAGCATGGGATACTAAAAAATAATCTCCTATACTCAAAAACTCACTAATAGCAGTTTCTTGATAATCTTGACTCATTGCCCATGTACTCACAGTGGTCAATTGAGATACTGTTTCGCTATCAGGTGATAAAAAGAAAGTGTTTTTATATGATTTTGCCCAAGTAGATAGATCGTCATTCCCCTCAGTAAGCTCTTTATAAACTGCTTCTATACTAAAAACGATTTGCTCATCATTCTTTTGAATTAACCAATCCCAAAAAGCTGGACAAAAATCAAAACCATAATACCGATTCTTCGCTTCAATAAAAACATTAGCATCCAAAAGATATACCATTACCCCTCCGTTAAATTATTGGCAATGTTATAAAAGGCTTCTGATTTCTTAATGCCCAACAATCGAAAAGCATCTCGAAATAGGGTTTTTCCCTCTAAGGTACTAGATACCAATGCTTGTAAAAACTGATGGCCCATTTTAGCATTTAGATTACGATGAAAATCACCCCCTCCTTTTTTGCTCTTCTGTTTTTGTGATATTTTAAAATCTTCTAACACTTGTTCATAAATAGTTCTAAATTTTTGATAATTATAGACCTTTAAATCATAAAGGCGACGGGCAATTACTAAAGAGCTAACATTATAAAAATTAGTGAGTCGTTTTAGCTCATCTTCTAAAAAGTTAGACTGATTAAAATTATTTCGTAAATCTTCTAAAGGAACAAGTAATTCTGCTGCCACTTGATTACACCAAATCTCATGATCATCTTGATTCTTAATATTAGCTATCTCAATATTAGATATACCTTCACTCCCTAACCAAATATGAGCTAATTCGTGGGCTAATGTGAACATTTGTGCTGATTTTGTATCCTTACCATTAATAAAAATTAATGGAGAAAAGCGATCAATTAAAACAAAACCACGAAACTCCTTCGGGTCAAGAGAACGACGAGTATTATTGCCAACAATACCACTGATAATTACCAATATATTTAATTTTCTGACCTGTGCAATAAAAAATCGTCGTGTCTCTTCTAAATTAGTCAATTGTTGACGTTCCTCTAGATTAAAACCAACTGCATCGCGAATATTTTGGGCCACCTCAATGACACTATTATCTATTGTTACACGCCCAACAAACTCATTTTCACTAAATCCATTATCCCTTAAATATTGAGAGTACCACTCTTGTATTTGTTGACATAAATAAATCGTTTCTAATAAATCCTGACTCGGTTCATTAATGCTACTATTTTTGATAGTACGAAAGTCTGAAATAGGAAGTTTTTCAACAGGTGGAGAAGGTAAAAATAACATTCCTAAAGGAACACGATTTTTTTGGGCAAATTTTTCCAGTTGCTTTAAGGTAGGTTGAGTTGTTCCCGCCTTCCATTCTGGAAGTTTAGGAAATGCACGCAGCAACGTCTCGTCATCAAGTCCACCTCGACGACAAGCCCATTCTAATAGCGTTGCTTTGACTTCAACCTTCATCCCTTGATGGTTATCAACTTCTAGATCAGAGCGTTTGTTCTAATTAGTTATATCATATTGATCGGACTAAAATCATAAAAGTGAAAAAATCAGAACAATAAATGAAAATAATTAGTAAGTTAGCATAAATATTCTCTAAATGTCTAGAAAACAGAAGTTTTACTCAAGGTTTTAGGGTTCCTCCTCGAATTACCCAACCAACAAAACCACTAATAGTTGCAGTTATAGTAATGATTACGATCTGTCTCCAGTTCTTTAATTCTCCCACTTTTTCAGCTAAATCTGGTATTTTATCAATGGAGGGTTTCCAGGTTTCTTGACGAGTTGCAATAACTGCTAATCTCTCTTTTATCTCTATTTGACCTTTTTCTAAAGCTTGTTGCCTCCCTTCTAAGCTTTTTTGACCCTCTTCTAAAGCTTTCTGTCCCTCTTCTAAAGCTGTTTGTCTCCTTTCTAAAGCTTTTATTCCTTCTTCTAAGCGATCAAAACGATTATTGATCAAGTCTTCTAGTCTTCTGAGATCATTTTCGGTTACAGTTGACATTATCCTTATCTCTAAACTTATATAAATTATATATCTATTATTTTATATTAGCCAGTATCAAACTATTTTCTTAAACAATTATCACAATGTCCACATTTAAAGTTTTTTGCTTCTTTCGTAAAACCAAAAGCATTTAAAATATATTGCCAACGACAAGAACGAGTCACTAAATATTGTCTCATTTGTTGTGATTCTTGTTGAGATTTATTAGTGATTTGATTTATGTTTAAATTTGATACATTAGAAATTAATTCATAATTAAAAGGATCTATCCATCGTAACTTTCCCCAACGAGATAATAACGATAAAGTTATGTCAATTTTGGGGATTTCCTGTTTAAGTTCAATGATATTACCTTGGTTGGGTATCTGTTTAAAATATTGTTTTGCTTGTTGGTAATTTTTCTTTAATTTTTGTAAAAAATATTGATTTCTTTGTTGATCACTGGGATCAAGCCATCCTGTGGGTTCACTGATTAAAGTTAATGTATTAGTTCTCTTTCCATCTCTTCCCCCTCGTCCAATTTCTTGTAAATATTCTGATAATAAAAAGGGAGATTGATAATGAACTATCCAACGCACATCTGGTTTATTAATTCCTAAACCAAACGCAGATGTACAGACCACAAACTGCAATCTATCTTGTAACCAATTTTCTTCTATTTCTCTTCTTTCTATGGAACTTAAACCGGCATTATAAGCAGCAACTTTATAATTTAATTCTTGTAACCATTGACTTAATTCTTCACTATCTTTGCGAGAACGAACATAAACTAAGCCACTTCGTTTTTGATAATGTTTGATAAAGTTTAAAAGTTGGTGGCGACGACAGCGAGGAGTCCAAGCAATTTTAATGTTTAAATTAAGATTATTTCGATAAGGACTAATAGCAAAGATTTGTGAATTTTTTAGCTCTAAACTCCTTTTAATAATCTTTTGTGAGTGAAGATCGGCTGTAGCAGTAAAAGCTGCGATCGCTATTTTTTGCTCAGGGGATTTATACTTTAATAATGTGTCTCTAACTGTTCCTAAACGACTATAAGTAGGACGAAAAGTTTCCCCCCATTGCACTAAACAATGAGCTTCATCTAAAATTAATCCATTGATCTCAATATGGGGTTGAATTAATAATTGCCAGACGGGAGGACTCAATAAGGTTTCGGGAGAAAGATAGAGTAATCTAAGTTTTTTTTTATTAATCTTTTCTAAGGTTCTTTTTCGTTGCTGTCTGGGTATTTCATTATGTAATAATTCCACAGCTATTTGTTTATTTTTTAATTCATTAACTTGATTTTCCATTAATGCAACCAAGGGAGAAATTACCAAAGTTAATCCTTGTTTTAACAAAGCAGGGAGTTGAAAACAAAGAGATTTTCCTGCACCGGTTGGCATCACAATTAAAGAATCTTGTCCTTTTAATAAACTTTCAATAATCTCCCTTTGCGGTGGTCTAAAATCTTCATAACCCCAAATCTTTTGGAGAGATTGACGTATCTTTAACCATTGTTCATTGTCAGTTTCCATAATCACCGATGCACTAATCAATTATGGTTATTGTAAGTCTATAATTCATTGATTGTGAAAATTTTACTATTTGTTAAGTTTGCTCAGATTAGATTACCAGTAATGATATGATGGTAAGTATAAAAATGAATTGATAGAAATAACCATGAATCAATTTAATGCAGAAGAAAATCCCCGTTGGACTCAAGAAGCTCAACAAAAGCTCAAAAATATCCCTTTTTTCGTAAGAACTCAAGCTCGTCAACGCATTGAAGAATTAGCCAGAGCAGCAGATTCAGAAGAAGTTACAGTAGAAATGGTAGAACAAGCTCGTTTAGAATTTGGGCAATAAATGAGCAATAATCAATAAGATTAGTCAAAATATAACCAAAATAAACGTGAGTTTTTTAGCCCTCTTATCCTTAAGCAACAAAATCTTAACAATTCAAAAATATTGGTAAAAAAATGATATGATATAGGTAGTTTTAGTGATATAAGTTAAGATTATGGATGATTGGTGGAAAGAGGCTATTTTTTATCATGTCTATTTAAGAAGTTTTCAAGACTCAAATGGAGACGGAATTGGAGATTTTCAAGGTCTGATTAATCGCTTAGATTATATTGCAGACTTAGGAATAGATGGGATTTGGGTTAGTCCTTTTTATGAGTCCCCTCATGTAGATTTTGGTTATGATATCACCAATCATAAAGCAGTTGATCCCCGTTATGGAACATTAGAAGATTTTGAGAAATTAATAGAAGAAGCAGACAAACGTAACCTAAAAATTGTTGTTGATATCATTTTAAATCATACCTCCGATCAGCATCCTTTTTTCATCGAATCAAGACAATCAAGGGATTCTGAAAAAAGAGATTGGTATATTTGGTGTGATCCCAAACCCGATGGAAGTCCCCCCAATAATTGGCAAGGGTTTGAACCTTCAACTTGGGCCTTTGACGAAAAAACACAACAATATTACTATCATTATTTTTATGTACAACAACCCGATTTAAACTGGAGAAATCCTGATGTTATTGCAGAAATGTTCAGTATTTGTGAGTTTTGGATTAATAAAGGAGTTGCTGGATTAAGATTAGACGCTATCAATTATTTAGTAGAAGATACTGAGTTAAAAGATAATCCAATTACTGACGGAGTTCCTGACTATCTACGTAATATCTATCAATTTAATCAAGATCCCATTCATAACCTAAATCATCCAGATAACCATGAAATTCTACAACATTTACGGCAACATTTACGTAGTAATCACCCCGAAGATCCCCTATTGATTGGAGAGATTTGGGTTCCCAACACACAAGAAATTCTCAAATATTATGGAAGTAACGATAACGAATTACAACTTCCTTTTAATTTTTTCTTGAGTATCGTTCCGCATCTCAACGCAGTTACTTTTAGGGAAATGTTGGAAGATTTTGAAGTAACTTTAGGGAA
>JASJBX010000009.1 GCA_030066295.1 Crocosphaera sp. | reverse complement strand
AGAAACCGCATCTCAGGAGAAAAATAGTTTAGAAAAAGAACTGCAACAGCAAATAAAAACTATTAGTGAAGAAAAACTATCTTTAGAAAATAGTTTAACTCAACAACAAGAAACTATAGCATCATTAGAAAAGCAACTAGAAACTGCGTCTCAGGAGAAAAATAGTTTAGAAAAAGAACTGCAACAGCAAATAAAAACTATTAGTGAAGAAAAACTATCTTTAGAAAATAGTTTAACCCAACGACAAGACACTGTAGCATCCTTAGAGAAGCAACTAGAAACCGCATCTCAGGAGAAAAATAGTTTAGAAAAAGAACTGCAACAGCAAATAAAAACTATTAGTGAAGAAAAACAATCTTTAGAAAATAGTTTAACCCAACAACAAGAAAATATAGCATCCTTAGAAAAACAGGTCAATAGTATATCCCAGGAGAAAAATAATTTAGAAAAAGAACAATTAACTAAAAAAGAAGATAGTGAAACAATTTCAGAAGTTAAAATAGAAACTGAAAAAGAACAAGAAAGTGAAGAACAAGTAAAAAATGAACTTATTTTAAAGTCTAAAAAACTGGTAATTGTTGGCAGTTTAGATAGTATGAACCGAGAAAAAGCTAAAACTTTAGTGCAACAAGTAGGAGGAACATTAACAAGTTCTCCAAGTTCTAAAACAAACTATGTGATTGTTGGGAAAAACCCTGGAGATAAGCTAAAAAAAGCCAAAAAATTCGGCATTGCTCAACTATCAGAAACCCAGTTTCTAGAAGCATTAGCAGCAGCAGGAATCACAGAAATTAATTAAGAATAAACACATTACTTGTTATCAAAACAGTAAAAATGATAGGCTAAAAAACAAAGCCTATCATTGAAAATATCTTAACAATAAGCTATGAGTGCTTGGCGCGATCGCCTGAACAAATTTACTGGAAAAACCCGTTATGTGGTTTGTCGCATCTTTGTGCATCTTGCAGGAGATGATATTGCCCCCTTATTAGGAGTCCTCAACCGCGCAGGAAGAAACGCCATCGACGCAGAAGGGGACTTAGAAGTGATTGGAGAAGGTTTAGTTGAAATTTGTCAAAATCTTCTACAAACCAGCCTCTACTGGCAATCTGCTGGGAATGAGGGGGACTTTTTTTGGCAGGAGGGAGAAGCAGGGGACTATGTTAACGAACTGTTCACCGACTCGGCCCAACGTTATCTAAGTGAAGTTCCCGACTCAGAAGAAGATGAAAACACCCCTTTATCTTTGCCAGTGACTCGTAACCTGGTGGTGATGATAACCGTAGCTTTTACGGGGGAAGAACCAGACCTAGAAACTAATTTAGCCGATAGAGAAGCGTTAGAATATGGATTAAAAGCCTTAATTAACCTTCACTATAACCAACGACTAGAAGCCATACAAGTTCACTATTCCCCGGCACAGTTTGGCGACCAACTCACCAACGATCAACTATTAATCAACTTTTCTGAACTCATACCCCTATAATGCGTAAATTACTAGCTATTTTCTTATCCATAACCCTGTGTTGCACTACAGTTGCTTGTGGTTCTTCACCCTCTGTTCAATCTTCTGCCCCTCGTAACAATAACACTACTGTAACCCCTCCCAACCAGGTGAGTGAGGGGCGTTATCCCGTCCAACAAGCAGAATATGACGATGCTGACGGAACCTACAGTTTAATGCTGTTGAACACTCCAGCAGGAAAACCCCCCATTTATAAAACTCAAAACTTACAGATGGCCAGGTTAACCCCCGAAGACATCGAAAAAGGGGAAACCACCTATTTAGAGGTGACAGGAGATCAAGCAGTGATGCACCTCACCGAAGATTTTAAAATAGAATACGTTCACAACGTCACCGAAACCCAAACTAACCCCCAAACAGGACAACCACAAACCGTTGTGGTGCGTCGTGAGTCAAATTTTTGGACACCCTTTGCCGGTGCATTAGCTGGTCAAGCGTTGGGTAGTTTATTATTTAGCCCTCGATACTATGTTCCTCCTATGTACCAACCCGGAGGTGTGATGACCGGTTATGGTGGTTATGGCAATACTTTCACCCAAGCGAATCAAAGCTATCAAAGTAAGTATAATGCACCACCTCCAGCCGTAAAAAATCGTCAAACCTTACGCACCACAGGAAACCTCAACCGTTCCTCTTCTGGTTCCACTAGCACCCGTAACAGACAGTCTCCTAATGCGAGTAAGTCCAGTGGTTCTGGGTTTGGTTCCAGTCGCTTACAAAATAGTGGTAAGTCCCGATCTAACGTTCAAAGACGGTCAGGGTTTGGTAGTAGTGGTCGTTCTCGTTCTCGTAGTTTCAGACGCAGACGCTAAAAAAGCTTATCTTAAATGTCAGACCCTTGACCCTCGGTTTTACCGAAGGGATGAAAATCCGACCAATATATAAACCTATGCTTGGTGCGCGTGCTGGTGAGGAGGGAACCTCCGAACAGTGAGCTCCGCTTTTAGCTTGCTTAAGAAAGTTTTACACACAAAACAGGCATTATGTAAGCTAAAATAGAACCATGCTAACCATGACCTACGAGTACAAACTGCAACCGACTCCTGAACAGATTGCCATAATCGAGCAAACTCTTGATGTGTGTCGTTCTGTCTGGAATTTTGCCCTACGGCAGCGCAAAGACTGGTGCGCCTCTCGTAAGTCCTCTGTCAATGCTTGCTCCCTCACTGGCATTTTAAGTTGGCTCATTATCTTTGTGATGGTGCTGGCATGATATTTGTAGAAGATATAAACTTTGTCTCTTGGCAAAGGGGAATACTATCAAAACATAGTGCTGATGCTGGCTTTGGACAATTTGTCAATATTTTGGAGTGGGTATGCTTTGGTCGGGATGTGTATTTTGCCAAGGTCAACAAGGATGGTACATCCCAGACCTGTCCTAACTGTGGCGCACATACAGGAAAGAAAACTCTAGATGTCAGGGTTCACTACTGTAATGAGTGTGGCTACACCACTACAAGAGATGTAGCAGCTTCTCAAGAAATTAGGAATCGAGGCATAACCGCCGTCGGGCAGATGGTAGCGGGTCGGCTTGCGTCCTCTGAGGTTTCCTCAGAGGCGTTCCGACCCAAAAATGTCTGTGGACTCAGAGCGACGGGGAGCATCACACGGGATGCTCTAGTTGGTGGGGGACGAAGCAGAAAACTAGCATTGTGAGGTGTTAGAATCCCTCGACTCCGTCGACGGGAGTATGTCAACCCTTGAGGCATCGGAATTTGAAGCGATGGAACAATGATCAGTGAACAATAACTGGTAACTGGTAACTGGTAACTGATAACTGAGTTAACTTCAAAATTAATTCTGAACATTAAAGCAAATATGAGGACTCTTACTTTAGAATTAAGCTGATGTGCTGTAAAAAAGCCGACTTTCTATCCATTTAAACATCGAACTATGCGAATATTAGCCCTGGTTCCTGGGGGAATAAGCGAACAAATTTTATTTTTTCCGACCCTGGAAGACCTCAAAACTCAATATCCTAATGCTGTTATTGATGTCCTGGTTGAACCCCGTGCCAAACCCGCTTATCGGGTGTGTCCCCAGGTTCACGAGGTTCTCTTATTCGACTATCAAGATCGCAACGGATTGGCTGATTATTTGAACTTATTAGGGATTATCCGCGATCGCGAATACGATCTGGCCTTAACCTTAGAGAAACGCTGGAGTATCCGCTTATTACTCTGGTTGAATGGTATTCCTTTAACCGTTGGTTATGAAACCCAACCCCATTGGTTAGTGTCTAAACCCGTTCCCCAAAAAACAGAACAATACACAGCCGAAATGTACCACGATCTCATGCAGGGGTTAGGGGTTCAATCATCTTGTCCTTCTCTGAAAATAGGAGTCCCTAAAGATGATATCGCTTGGGCCGAAGCTGAACAAAAACGCTTGCTACTGGATGGGAATGGTTATATTTTAATCTACGGAGGGGCTGGTGAGTCCTATCCCGTACCTCAGTGGAGTAATATCATCAATAGAATTCAGGAAAAACAACCCTCCCTCTCCATTGTTTTAGTACAGGGGAATGGGGATGAAGCATGGGTGGTTCCTTTACTGAATAGCTGTTCTAATTTAAAGGTAATACAACCGGGGGATATTGGTAAATTGGCTGCTATGATTGCAGGAGCTAATTTAATGATTTGTACCGATAGTCCGCCCTTACAGTTAGGGGTTGCGGTTGGAACCTACACAGTGGCTTTATTTGGTAAAACCGACCCTAAGAAACGGCTTCCTGCTGATGATGATCGCTTTATTGCCATTCAATCACCTACTTACAACTTAGGAGATATTCAAGCCTCAAAAGTGTTGGAAAAAATTTGGCGAAGTTAAAGAATTGGACTACTCGGTTGACAGAAATAACCGAGTAGTGTTTCTCTCAGGATAGCTAGTATGAATGAAGAAGTTAATGTTAGTCAGGTTCAACAACCGATTACCACTGCGCCCCCTGAAATCTATGAGATTATTGAGCGGGTTTTGTCCCTAGAAAAAAGTAAATTATCCCTGCGATCGCCTCGGAATATTAATGATGATATCGTTCAGATTATTAAAGAGGTGATCCAATGAAATTATTGTCCATCAAACTATGTAATTTTAGACAATTTTATGGCAAAACGCCAGAGATTTATCTAGCATCTAGTGAACAAAATACTACCATCATTCATGGTAACAATGGGGCAGGAAAAACTACTTTATTAAATGCGTTTACTTGGGTTTTATACGAGAAGTTTACGGCTGCTTTTACCTCTTCTGAACTATTAATTAATAAGCGGGCAATTATGCAAGCTGACATCGGAACTTCGGTGGAGTGTTGGGTAGAAATTTCCTTTGAACATGAACATAAACAGTACCAAGTTAAACGAAAATGTTATGCTTGTCTGGATACAAATGGGAAGCTTCAATACAGCAAAAATCAATTTTTTATGTTGGTAGCAGGAGAGGATGGTCGCTGGTATCCTCCCCTGCAACAACCGGATGACATTATTAACCGTATTTTACCGGAAAGTCTACATCAATATTTCTTTTTTGATGGGGAACATATTGACCATATTTTTCGCAGTAATGATAAAAGTCGTATTGCAGAAGATACCAAAGAATTACTAGGAGTAAAAGTATTAGATCGTTCCATTGATCATCTGAAAAAAGCCGAAAAGACCTTAGAAGAAGAACTTAAAGCTATTGGAGATATTAACATCAAAAAAAAGATAAAAGAGAAAACAAAATTAGAACAAGAAAAAGGCAATCTAGAACAGAAAAAAAACGAAATAATAGATTCAATAAATACTCAGGAATTACAGCAGCAAGAAATCTCTCAAAACCTCATCAATTTAAGCAAAAACAAACAGATCAAAGAGCTTAAAATAAAGTTAGAAAAACAAGAAATAAAGTTAAAAAATGAAATAAGAGAATTAAAAGAACAACTTAAACGGTGTATTTCTAATCAAGGTTACTTGATTTTTTTAAGCAATGTTATTCCTAAATTTAATACAATCATTGGCAACTTACGTCAAAGAGGGGAATTGCCCAGTGGAATCAAACAACAATTTGTACAGCAATTATTAACCCGTCAAACCTGTATTTGTGGTCAAAAATTAATCGAAGGAAATGCTTATTATGAACAGGTGAAACAATGGATGAATAAAGCAGGAATAGCTGCCATAGAAGAGTCTGCTATTCGTTTAGAATCTCAAGGACATGAAATAGAACAGAAAATCATTGATTTTTGGGAAAATGTTGATGAAAAACAAGCTAAACTCGAACAATCTCGACTAGAATTATCCAGGGTTGAAATAGAATTAGACGACATTAATCAAAAGTTTCGTCATTATCCTGATGCAGATATTAGAAACCTCCAAGAAAGTTTAGATAAAATTAATCAAAATATTCGAGAATTACAACTGGAACAAGGAGGAATTCAACAACAATTAACCACTATTGAAAAACAATTAGAAACCTTAGATAAAGAGATTGCCAAACAAAAATTGAAAGAAGAAAAGCAGATTTTAGCTAAAAGAAGAAGTGAAGCAGCTAGAGATGCAAGAGAACGATTAATTGAAGTAAGAAGTCGTCTTGAAAAACAGTTTCGTCTCTCCTTAGAAAAACGAGTTCAATCTATTTTTAGTTCTATTTCTTTTACCCCTTATATTCCTCGTTTAACCCAAAATTATGAGTTAAACTTGATTGAAAATACATCAGGAATAGCGGTTCCTGTGGCAGCGTCAACGGGAGAAAATCAAATATTAAGCCTTTCTTTTATTGGGGGAATTATTGATAGTGTTAGAAAATGGAGTCATAAAAATACGTTGATGGGACCCGATAGTAGTACCTTTCCGATTGTGATGGACTCCCCTTTTGGTAGTTTAGATGAAATTTATCGCAGACAAGTGGCAAAATCAATCCCTAAATTAGCCAATCAATTAATTATTTTAGTCACAAAAACGCAATGGCGTGGGGAAGTTCAAGAAGAAACAAATCACTATATTGGGAAAGAATATGTTTTGGTCTATTATTCTCCTAAACCTGACTGTGAAAAAGATACTATTTTCCTCAATGGGGTTGACTATCCTTTAGTTCAACAAAGTCCCAATGAATTTGAATATACAGAAATTATAGAGGTGAGTAGAGATAATTAATTATCTCTACCCAAGTTCTTAACTTAAACTTTTGCGAATATGTTCCTCAATTTTCTTTTTCTTGCTATCATCTTTTAAGGAGAAACTGCCAAAGTTTTCGCTACTTCGGTTCACATGACCCATAATTTTTTGTTTACGGTCTTGTTTAAGCGTCGGTTTTGAGACAGGTTTCGGTTCTGGGGTTGGTTCGGGAGTAGGAGGAGGGGGTGGAACGGGTTCAGAGGTCTTTTTAGCTGCAATATATTGGGTTCCGTCGGTACTTTGTTTTAAGTGTTCTAGAATACGTTTTTTACGATCATTCATGGCCGGATAACTAATATGTGAAGTTTTGTAACTAAATTGTAAAGGATTTCCTGAATTTCGTCACTGCTATTACCTTCAGTATTATTGCTATTATTGTAGGTATTGTCTTATCTTTGACAGATGTCATGCCTTTAGTTAGTCCTTTACTCATTATTCTTGGCTTTATTAAACCATTAGGATTTACAATAAAAGAAGTAATAGAACTTATAATTAGTTTAAGTGGAGGTGGCAATTCTGATCAAAAGTCTACAAATGAAGACCCAGAAGATAATTAGCTTTAAGAATAACATCATTATTAAAGTTTATAACAGGAGAAAATATGCAAAATATTAATCATGAAATACCACCAACAAACCGCCAAAAACAGGGCAATAGTAAAATAATCGTTTTAATAGGTATCTATCTATCTTCGTTAGCTTTTGCCTTAACTTTGCTATTGATTTTTGCAAAAATGCCCCTTGAAGTACAGCAAGTTCTTGTTATTCTTATAGCTTTTTTGATTTTGATGTCATTTGCAAGCTTCAAACAAATTATAAACCCCGCAACGAAAAAGACATTTTTGGATAAATTTCAAACACACTTTGATAACCGAGTTATTACTTATAATAATAGTCACTACTATGAAAATCAAAATCTTTACTATTCTCAACATAAGAATATCGTAGAAGCAGCTACACAAATTCAACAACTTCTTGAACAACTTTCAGAAAATTATTCTGTTGTTAATGAACAAGATAAAGTAATCGAAGCAAATTGGGTAGAAACGATTGAAGATATTGAAGAATCTAGACATCAAAAACTAACGGATAAAGAAAGAATAATCGTTGCTAAAGTGATGACAGAGATTGAAAACAATAACCCATTCAAAGATCGTTTATTAAAAGCTTTAAAAGCAGGAGGGGTTGCTGCTTTTAAAGAATTAGTGAGACACCCACTGACTGGATTTGTGTTTGCTGCCATTGAAACTTGGCAAGAGAATGAATTGAATGACATAGCAAAAACTGGTATTAATTACAATAAAGAGGAATAGAATTATGTTAGAAACCGTTTCCAAAACTGATATTATTTATCCTAGTTCAGATGGAGAACCCGTGGCAGAAACTTATATCCATTTATATGCTATTTTAACCACCTTAGAAGTCCTAAAACAGTATTTATCGGGACAGCAAGCGACTGTATTGGCTAATCAGTTTATGTATTATAGCCAGGGACTTCCTAGAATGCGAGTTGCACCAGATGTTATGGTCATTTTTAATGTGGAACCAGGAGGAAGAGATAATTATAAAATCTGGGAAGAAAAAGAAGTCCCTCAACTTATTTTTGAGATGACCTCTCCAGGGACAAAAAATCAAGATCAAGAGTTTAAAAAGACATTATATGAACAATTAGGTGTCAAAGAATATTGGTTATTTGATCCTAAAGGGGAATGGATTACTGAAAAATTAAAAGGTTATCGTTTAAGAAATAATGTTTATGAACTTATTGAAGATGGTTATAGTGAACCTTTACAGTTACAATTAAAAGTTGAAGATCAGTTAATTGGATTTTATCGAAAAGATACAGGAGAAAAATTATTGATTCCTGAAGAGTTGGCCTCAGCTTTACAACAGAAAGAAACGGAATTGCAACAGAAAAAAACCGAGTTACAACAGAAAGAAACGGAATTACAACAGGAAAAACAAAAGTTATCTGAAATGGAGTTAATGCTAGAAAAATATCGTCAACAGTTTGGAGAGTTACCTGAATAAATTAATAGCTATTATGTTCCTAACCACTGATTATTTTAGCGAGATTATTGCTTGTTGTAAAAAAAGTCCAATTGGTAAACAGTTACCCACTGCTTTATATGTTCATGTCAGTGCGATTAATTTTCTTGATGTAAGAATACAAGACTATGAGAAAAAAGCCAGGCTAACGAAAGACATAGAAGGGGCTACCATTATAAAATTTAGTACAGATAAGCCCCTTATTTCTTATCTATTTTATCCAGAATTTGATAGCAATCCTCATCCTGCATTAACCTTAAGTATTGTTATTAATCTAGATACCGAACAAGTGAATTATTGGGACTACAAAAAGAAAAAAAATCCTCCCATACTCCACAGAAAAGAAACCTTTATTACCCCTGACTATCCCCACTACGAAATGTTTTCCCATTTGACAAAAATGGAAGAAGAATTAGAATTACTAACTTTAAACGCCCCCATTGGAACTAAGCAAGAATGGGAAAAAAGGTTAAAACGTAAACGGATTATTTTTGAAGGACATTATTTAGCTTGTCATTGTCCTATCTTTCCTAAAGAAACCTTTAAAATCTCCATAGAAAGACATAAAGCAGCGATTATTAGAAATAGCTTATCCCGTCCTGTTCGTTTAGCCTTAGATTTATTATTATTTGAGGAGGAAACTAGCTTTTTTGACTATGGATGTGGTTACGGGGGGGATGTAGAAAGAATCGCCGAAGCAGGGTATAAAAGTCAGGGATGGGACCCCTATTATTATCCCGATAATCATAAAATAATTGCTGATATTGTTAACATAGGTTATGTTATTAATGTAATCGAAGATGTCAACGAGAGACGGGAAGCTTTAGTCAATGCGTGGGAATTAGCTAATAAAGTTTTAATTGTTTCTGCACAGGTTTTGATCGATGATAGAGATAGAGGTGTGATTGCCTATGGAGATGGGATTATTACCAATCGTAATACCTTTCAAAAGTATTATGAACAAGAAGAACTAAAATTCTACATTGATCAAGTTTTAGACGTTGATTCGATTCCCATAGGATTAGGGATTTATTTAGTTTTTCGAGATGAAATAGAGGCACAAAAATTCCGCGCGTCTCGCTTTCATTCTAGAGCAAAAACCCCTCGACTGATCACCAAAGTACGACGGTTTGAAGACTATGAACACCTCTTACAACCTCTCATGGAATTTTACACCGAACGGGGACGATTACCAGCCAAAGGAGAATTAAAAAATGAGCTACAATTAAAAGAAGAATTTAGAAGTTTTCGTCAAGCCTTTAAGGTGATTTTACAAGTTACGCAAGAAGATGATTGGGATATGATTACAGAAAAACGTCGTCAAGATTTACTGTTATATTTGGCCTTAAGTCAATTTGATCGTCGTCCGAAAATGCGGGAATTATCCCCAGAAGTTAAGCAGGATATTAAGGCATTATTTGGCAGTTATAATAGTGCTTGTGTTATGGCTGATGCCATGTTATATCAAGTAGGAAATTTAGAAATTATTGCCCAACTTTGTCAGAAACAAACCATTGGCAGAAAACTTAAAAATTCCCTACTCATTCATATTAGTGCGTTAGAAAGTTTAGAACCATTACTCCGTTTATACGAAGGTTGCGCCAGTCGTACAGTTGGTAGATTAGAAGAAGCCAATGTTATACAATTTTCTTGGCGTATTCCTAAAATTACTTACTTATATTATCCCGACTTTGATGATAATCCTCATCCCACCCTTCACAGTCGGATGCAAATTCAATTAAGTAATTTACGGGTCAATTATTCTGACTATACAGAAGAGGAAAATCCTCCAATTTTACATTACAAAGATAGTTTAGTTTCTCCTGATTATCCTTTATATGAAACCTTTCAACAGTTAACCCAACAGGAAGAAGAACTCGGATTATTAGATGATTATCGTAAAGTGAACCGTTTACTCGGTTGGTTAGATTGTTTAAAAGAAAATAATTTAATTTTAGAAGGATACGAATTAAAATCCCAACCTATTACATAACTATAAACATGGGAACTATTTATGCTTAATTCTTGTCTATTACTTTCGTTAGCGTAAATTTTGTCATTGACATATCAGAGTTCCTGTTGTTATAGTCTTGGGAATAAGAAAATTGCTCAATTGTGGTGTGTGGGAAGTCTAGAACATGAAATTATCAGTTGTTATTCCCTGTTTTAATGAAATGGGGACGATTGGTCAAGTTATTGAAGCAGTTAAATCATCTCCTGTGAGAAATTGTGAGATTATCATAGTAGATGATTGTTCAACGGATGGAACCCGAGAACTTCTACAATCTAAACTAGAACATTCAGTTGATCAAGTCATTTATCACCGTAAAAATAAAGGAAAAGGGGCTGCTTTACGGACGGGTTTTGCAGCAGTCACAGGAGATATTGTTATTATTCAAGATGCTGATTTAGAATATGACCCACAAGAATATCCTTTAATGATAGAACCTATTTTAAAAGGTAAAGCGGATGTGGTTTTTGGATCTCGCTTTCAAGGAAGTCGTCCCCACCGTGTTGTTTATTATTGGCACATGGTCGGTAATAAATTTTTAACCACGTTATCCAATATGTTGACTAATATTAATTTAACGGATATGGAAACTTGTTATAAAGCCTTTAAACGGGAAGTTATTCAAGCGATTAAAATAAAAGAAAGTCGCTTTGGGTTTGAACCAGAAATTACGGCCAAAGTGGCAAAAATGGGATGTCGTATTTATGAAGTGGGTATTTCTTATTATGGCAGAACTTATAAAGAAGGGAAAAAAATTGGTTGGAAAGATGGGTTTCAGGCGATTTATTGCATTTTAAAATATAATCTGTTTGCCTAGGTATTGAATATAAAGCCCGCGCTGTTTGTGTCAGCGTCGGGCAGTTGGCACTAAGCTAATACTTTTTCAGGAAAATATTTCTTCAGTTTGCTGAGTTTAGGAGGAATACTAAACAAACAATAAGGTTGCATCGGATGCTTCTTGAAATAGTTTTGATGATATTCTTCAGCAGGGTAATAATCAGTCAGTTCTTTGAGTTCTGTGACGATTTTTCCGTTAAACGTATTCTCCTGATTGAGTTTATCGATTACTTGTTGAGCAGTTTCTAGTTGTTCTTGTGATTGCCAAAGAATAATGGAACGATACTGCGTTCCCACATCGTTTCCTTGTCGGTTTAATGTGGTGGGGTCATGACTCGCAATAAAAAAGATTTCTAATATCTGTGTGAGAGGAATTTGTTGGGGATTAAACGTGATTTTAACCACCTCTGCGTGTCCAGTTTTCCCGCTACAAACTTGTTCATAGGTTGGATTTTTTGTGTCTCCTCCCGCATAACCAGATTCCACACTTTCTACTCCTCCCACATTTTGATAAACGGATTCGACGCACCAAAAACAGCCACCACCTAATACAATTGTTTCTGACATTTTTTTATTTTCGTTATTAACTATAATTGTTACATTTTTTAATATAACAGGATTAGACTCAGTTGTTAACGATGGAGACTAATTGGGGAAAGGCCATCCTAAGCGGGTGGGTTGTTCATAAATTTTTTTTAAGGTGTTAATGTCTCTCGATGAGATAGGAACCGATGCACTGACTTGTGACCTATATAAAACATCAGTTTCGTCTCGACTATGACCCCATATTCCTAAACCATGGCCCAATTCATGACGCACAGCAGCTAGGGTGGCAATTTCGCTTAAACGGGGACTAATTTGTATAATCATTTTATGAAAAAGTTTATTATTTTTGATATAAAATTCATAGCGAGTTTGAGCCGTTCTTGCTCTGGGAATTTGTAGTTGTCCTGTTTCTGGATCGATTTTTGAATCTAGAGGTGGTTCGGTTCTTCTGATAATAATATCCGCTAGTTCTGCTGTAGAAATTTCTGTTATGGGTAGATAATTATTCCACTCAGCAATAGACTGCTCAACGGCGTTAACCCACTGATTAAAACGACGAGTCGCTGCAGAAATATCATCGGGGTTATCTGGACGATCAAAATGGATTTTGATAGGGAATTCTGACCATAATAAATAGCCTCCTACACTGGGTTGAATTTGTTCAAAGTAGTCCCCAGAATAAGGTTGATTTTCCCATTTTTGTAGTGGGGTGGGTAAGGGATGGGTTTGTAAGGGAGGTAAGGATTTTTCTAAGTCTTTTTCTAACGCAGAAGATGGCGTAATAATTAGTAAAAGGAAAAAGGTGATGACTAAGAAATTTAATAAGATTTTTAAGTTAGATTTGTATTTACTCTGTTTCTGCATAAATTCAGAGATTAAAAAATATTAAAACATGGTTTTGTAGGGTAGAAAAATCAGATATTTATCTAGACTACTCGTAAAATAAAAAACTTTGCCCACCCTACTGTCTAACCTACAGTTAATATAGTTTGACTTGACGACGATCTAATCTTTTCTTAATCCAGTCAATACAATCATTAGGACTCAAAAATAAAGTGGGTGCAGCAATATTTCTTAATTCGTGGGAAGGATAATGATCATAAAAACATCTTTTTCCTTCTTGATGGATAATAATTAATGTATTTTGATAAGTGTAACGTTGATCAAAATAGTTATCCTCTTCTAAATTAACACTATATTGATTAAGATGTTGTCGAGCAATCTCGATGATACCACCTAGGGTATTAGAACAAATTCCTGTGGGGTTTTTTGCTTTATGGAACTCGTCGTCATATCCTTGTGCTGATAATAAAGCGTAAGAATAAATAAACTCACCACTCACTTTTGCGATCAGAAAAGGAATAATTAAATATCCTTGGTAACTACTGGATTTTTCATAGAGAAAACGATTCATAATTAACCATCACTTATGTTTAATAAATTAAAGCAAAGAAACATCAATCTAGGTGGATTGATGATAAATTTTCCAGAGAAATCATGATCTATAAAACGGACACAACAAGCTGATATGTAAGAATAATGTATCAACTATTCCGACAAAAAACACAACTCACTCAAAGGTTGCGCCAGGGTTGTTATAAATTTGATAATATCATCAGTATATCAAAAAATGTTCTCTTCGCAAAGACTGAAACTTAATCGTTTACCCACTGGGGATCAATGGATAAAGAGATATTTCTCGCACAATTATCATAAAATTGTAAATTCATCAAATTTAATTACCTTAGAATTGGGTTGACGAGTATCAAAGTAATAGCTGCTAACGGTTGCTTTTTCTGTATCTAAAATACTAAAAACTGTAATCTCATTACTAGCAATATAGGGTAAAACATTGTTATTTTCATCTTTTAAAGGAGCTAAATTAGGAATAATGGGTTTAAGACCATTAGGATTACCTATTTCAACATAATTGGACTTAGCATAATCAGGAGGAATGGGTCGTTTATTATTCCCTAAATGTGCGCCATAACTATTACCCACATTAGAAGATTCTAGAAAATTGATACCAGTTGAACCGATAAAACGGTTCCAAAGATGAGAATGGCCATAGAACACTAAGTTAACATTTGCTGTTTCTAAAAGTGGCATTAAATCACGAATAATATAATCATTTTCTTTGGGATATTGATAGCGAACTTCGGTTATATTTCCATCGGTATCCTGCGTAATATTTTGTAGGGGGTTGGTATAAGGTGGAACAATATTTCCTCCCAAGGTATGAACGGGATGATGAAACATAACGATTTTATATTTTGCTTGTTTAAATGTCTCACTGTTGAGTTCATTTTCTAACCATTGATACTGTTGACTGCCTTTTTCAATTGTTTTAAAAATATGTTGACCATAACCCCAATTTTCGGGGTTATTTAATTCTTTTTCGGATTCTTGATATCTTCCTTGAACCGTTTTTTCTAAATTCGGGGAACGCCAAATATTAGTAACTTGTAATACTACTAAACGAATATCCCCAAAAGTGACAGCATAGTAATGACTATTGTTGTCCTCTGTTTGAGGAAAAGAAAAAATCTCTTCATAAGTATCCGTATTAAATGAGTTGTTTTTAATCCAATTCCTTTCAACAATAACATCATGATCAGGATTAATGATTTCGGCTTTTTTTAGGTAAGTCTTTTTGGCAATTTTTTCAGGAATCGCATCGACATATTGTTGGGATAGTCGTTTATTTTCTGACCATCTTCCCATCACTTCATGATTACCAATGGTAGGAAATAAAGGGGCAGATTGAATCAATTCGCCTCCATGATACACTGTATTCTCTATGGTATAGTTAGCCAATCCTTGCAGACAGGGAAAAAATGCCCCACCCTTTTGATCATCGAACCATTCTGAAGCGCGATCGGGAATATTAACTAAATCCCCTGCAAAAAAAACCGCATCAACTTGACCAATTGTTTCTACAACTTTTTGCAGATTTGCTGCCACCATTGGTTTTAATTGATGGTCGGAGGTTAATAAAATTTTGAGCGGGGTTTCTTGTTGAGGAGAAGCACTAAAAGAAAAAACCTTACTTTCAACCTTATTATCTTCGAGGAAAGTAATAACTTTATAAGGTAGCTTTTCGTCTTGATTTAACCCTGTAATTTCCCCTTCGTGTCGCCAGATCATTCGTTTTGTTGTCTCCGAATAATCACCATTCACCTTTGATTGTTCGTCTTCTCGAGTCCGACTTAATTGAGTGGTTTTAGCTATCACCTCTTGCTCTAAATTATGTCCATAAATAATTTTGTTTTCCACCCCAGGAAATTCCGTAAACCAAACGATTTTAATGGATGATGATGTCGGAAACTGTAAAAAAGGATCGCTGAGTAAAGCATAAGCCGAATTAGAATGGATAGAAGACATTTGTATAACAAATAAAACAGTCAGGATAAATAATAGGGTAGGGATAAGTCTCAATAAATTCAAGGGTCTAAAAAACATTTAACTTTTTTAACTAAATCTTAAACAACAAGAAATATGAAGTGATTATATGAACTAAGAATGTAGAATGAAGTTTAAGCCCAAAATTTCTGACGAATCTACCCATGAAGATTCTTGTACTTTCATCCCTTTTTCCTTATCCACCAATACAGGGAAAAGCTCAGGTGAGAACCTTTTCCTTTCTTAAACATCTTAATACAGCCTATGACACCACCCTAGTCACCCAAGAATCTGAACAAGTATTAGAAGAGGACATTGATGCGCTACAACAGCAGATTCGTCATTGCCTCATCTTTCCTAGAGTCACCCATCAGGAAAATAACAAAGGTTTTCTAGAAACAGCCAAACAATTAGGGGTATTTTTCCAACAAGGAACACCTCCAGGGGTTTTATCCCATTATTCCCTTGAGATTCAGGAATGGTTAGACCAGGCCGTTGAATCAGGAGAATTTGATCTCCTGTTATGCGAGGGAAGTGCCAACGAAATTTATGTTAGACCCGGATGGCAGAAAAAAATTCCCATGGTTATCGATATTCACCGCTCTGTCTATGGCAAGTATAAGCATGAAATGGAAACCAATGCCAATGATAGTGGCTTAAAAGAGCAATTGAGTTTACCCCTATTACGCCGTTATGAAAAACAATATTGTCATAAATTTGCTGCGGTGGTGGTGGCCAATCAAACCGAACAGCAAATCTTGAAAAATTTAAAATTAGAGGTTCCCGTTACCCTTGTTCCCAATGGATTAAATTTACGGGTTTTCCCGAAACGTCTCCGTAATCAACCGGGACACCGGATTACCTTCGTGGGTACCATGGATAAACCGGCTAATATCGATGCCGCACGGTTTTTTTCCCTAGAGGTCTTCCCAAAAATTCTTCAACGCTACCCCGATGCTACCCTTGATATCGTGGGCAGTCGTCCCGTGCCGGAAGTCTTAGAATTAGACGAGTTACCAGGGGTTCATGTGACCGGACAGGTCCCTTGTATTCTTGATCACCTGCATAATACCACTGTCTCGGTTATTCCCATTCGTAAAAGTGTCGGAACCAAAATGCGAACCCTCGAAGCTTTAGCCACAGGAACCCCATTAGTGTCCAGTGATTACGGTTTGGAAGGGTTATCCGTCGATGGGCCCGGAGTTCCTTTAGTGGCCATGAGGGCCAATGATGTGGATGAATATGTCTATGCGGTGGGCCGTTTATTTCAAGATGGCAAACTACGGGAAAAATTATCAGATAATGGACGGAGTTTGGTCGAAAACGAATATACTTGGGAACAAATGAGTCATCGTTATGAACAAGTATTGCTCGATACTTATAATAAATTCACCTAATTTTATGCAGTCTCAATTATGTCAAATCCTCAAATTGCTGCTATCATCTGCACCCATAACCGCGATCGCTATTTGGGTGATGCCATTGATAGTCTTGTGACTCAAGAGGGGGTCAATTATGAAGTCTTGATCGTGGATAATGGCTCCACAGACGGCACAAAACAGGTGGTTGAACCCTTTTTATCAAAATCCCAAGTTAGATACGTTTATGAGCCAATTTTAGGGCTGTCGGTTGCCCGAAACCGGGGGGCAACAGAAACCACTGCGCCCATTTTAGCCTATCTGGATGATGATGCCATTGCCTCCACTCACTGGTTACGGGTGTTAGTAGAAGCTTACAAGGAGAACGAAAAATTAGCGATCGCAGGGGGTAAAGTCACCTTAATCTGGCCCGATAATATCACCCCCCCCACCTGGATTTCTGAGGGGTTGGCCGGGGGGTTGGGGGCTTATGATTTAGGAGACCAGGTGGTTTCCATTACCAATCCCCAACTGACCCCCAGAGGCTTAAATTATTCCCTGCGGCGGTCGTTTTTGGAGAAAATAGGAGGGTTTGATGCTAATTTAGGGAGAGTGGGCAAAAAACTGCTGTCCAATGAAGAGTTATTTATGACAGAATTAGCGTTGACTCAAGGATGGTCGGTGGCCTATCTCCCCGATGCCCTAGTTGCCCATAATGTTGCTCCCGAACGGCTTGAACGCAGTTGGTTTTTACGTCGTAGTTGGTGGCAAGGGGTCAGCGAATGTTATCGCGAAGAAATTGCCGGACGAACGGGTATTAAGCAGTTGGGAAGAGGCGGCGAGCGATTGCTCAGAGGTTTATATAAATCGTTAAAATACATCGGAAATCCAGCCCAGAGTTTTGATAATTTAGTTTATGCTTATGGTCAGATCGGTTATTTAAAAGAAGCTATGCAGTTACTCTTTCAAAAAAATAATCAGAGAACATGGGACAAAAAACAGCATTAATCTGTGGCATTTCTGGACAAGACGGAGCTTATTTAGCTCAGTTTCTCCTCAATAAAGGTTACCTGGTGTGTGGAACCTCGCGGGATGCACAAATGTCCTCCTTTCAAAACTTAGTTCGTCTGGGGATTCGAGAACAGGTAAAAGTGGAATCCATGGCCCTCAATGACTTTCGCAGTGTGTTACAAATCCTCAACAAAATCGAACCGGATGAGGTTTATAATTTAGCAGGTCAAAGTTCGGTGGGACTCTCCTTTCAACTGCCGGTGGAAACCTTGGAAAGTATTGCCACCGGTACGTTAAATTTACTCGAAGCCATCCGTTTTACTGGTGCGCCCATTAAGTTTTATAATGCAGGTTCGAGTGAATGTTTTGGAGATATTGGTGCGGTTCCTGCCGATGAATTAACCCCTTTTCGTCCTCGTAGTCCCTATGCAGTGGCCAAATCAGCGGCCTTTTGGGAAGTGGCTAACTATAGGGAAGCTTACGGCATTTTTGCTTGTTCTGGTATCTTATTCAATCACGAATCCCCTCTTCGTCCCCGACGATTTGTGACTCAAAAAATCGTGACAGCTGCCTGTAAAATTGCTCAAGGGGCTTCCCATCAATTGCAACTGGGAAATGTTAGAATCAAACGGGATTGGGGGTGGGCTCCGGAATACGTTCAGGCTATGTACTTAATGCTGCAACAATCCCAAGCGGATGATTATGTCATTGCCACAGGAGAGAGTTATTCTTTAGAGGCGTTTGTCATTGAAACCTTTAAGTGTTTGGGATTAAATTGGCAAGATTATGTGAGTAGCGATCAAAATCTATTCCGTCCTACCGACATCTCTTATAGTTGTGGCAACCCAAGCAAAGCAGCTAAGCAACTAGGCTGGAAGGCACACTACAAAATGCCAGAAGTGGTTAAAATGATGGTAGATAATGCTCTCAAACTGGAATAGGGGTAGGAAAAGATAACCTCCCTACCCCTTTGTTGGTTAATTCAATAATTGAACTTAGAAGCGACCACGGCCTCTACCACCACCACCACCGTTGAAGGAAGCGCGAGGTTGTCTTTCTTTAGCTTTATTGACTTTTAGGGTGCGACCCATCCATTCAGCCCCATCGAGGGTAGAGATAGCTTGTTCTTCTTGGTCATCAGAGTTCATTTCCACAAAAGCAAAGCCACGCATACGACCGGTATCACGGTCTGTAGGGATATGGACTCGCTTAACCTGACCGTAGTCGGCAAAAACTTCGTTGAGGTCATCTTTGGTTACTTCATAGGATAAGTTTCCTACATAAATGGACATATTAGATTTTCTCCGGTATTTACAAGGATTGTAGAGATTGAGTGATCGGAGAGAATCGTATCAAGGCTGAATGGGAAATACCCGTCAATGCTAATAACAAGATCTGCTACCGAATACTTATTGGTCTCACTGTATACTGTAACATATTTTCTAAAATTATGATCGTAGAAGTTTTTGGATCTTATCAGGTATAAGCAATGAAATTATTAATGATTTGTGCAACGTTTCCTTATCCTCCTAGTCGGGGGGGAACTCAAGTGAGAACGTTTAACTTATTAAAACAGTTAAGTTACGATCATGAAATTACTTTTGTGACCCAAAAATCTGCAGATGTTACGACAGAAGAAATAGATGGGTTAGAGGGTTGGGTCAAAACGTTAATGGTGTTTCCTCGTCCGACTAATCCCCACACGGGAACCGTTGAAAAAATGAAGCGATTTGGTCAATTTTTAATCACAGGAACTCCTCCTAATGTTTCCTTTGTGTACGATCAATCCATTCAAAGTTGGCTGGATGAAGCGGTTAAAAATCATAATTTTGACGCCATTACTTGTGAGCATAGTGTTAACGAGGTCTATATTCGTCCCCATTGGAAAAGTACCATAAAAACCGTGATCAATAGTCACAGTTCTGTGTATCGTACCTGTCAACATCAACTAGAAACCAAAACCTCAGAAAATCCTCAACGCGATCGCTTATATTTACCCTTATTAAAACGTTACGAACAACGAGTTTATCAAAAATTTTCTCGTGTTGTCGTCACCACAGATGAAGACTATCAACAACTGAAACAATTTAACATTAAGTCTCCTATTTCTGTGCTTCCTAATGGGGTCGATTTAGAGATTTTTCCTGAGCGAAAAAGTGATCCAGGGGGTCATCATTTAGTGATTACAGGGGGGATGGATTATGTGGTCAATATTGATGCGGCTTGCTTTTTTGCTCACGATATTTTTCCGTTATTACGGGAAAAATACCCTGATGTTACCTTGACTATTGTTGGAGCAAACCCGGCACCGTCTGTTGTAAAATTAGGAGAAGAACCCGGCATTAAAGTAACAGGAAAAGTGCCGTCAATGGTTGACTATTTACATCGAGCAACGGTCTGTATTATTCCCTTAAGGTCAGGATTTGGTATTAAAAATAAAACCCTAGAAGCGATGGCTGCAGGGGTTCCAGTCGTAGCAAGCGATCGCGGTTTAGAAGGAATGGAAGTGGATGGACATAACACCCCTTTACGCGCCTTAAGAGCCAATAAAATAGAGGATTACATTAAAAAAATTGGTGACTTATTTGAAAATGAAATATTGCGTCAAACCCTGTCAAAAAACGGTCGAGAGTATATAGAAAATAATTTTACTTGGGAAATGATAGGAAAAAAATACGAGAGAATAATTATGGATTAAAAATCTGAAAAGGTTGATATTGTCAACAGACTGATATAAGCTATTAACAAACTTTTGTAAGCCATTAATTATGTCATCATCCCAAGTTTTTGAACAGACTATTTTTATCAAAGCAAGTGCCACAATGGTTGAACGGTGTATTACTGATTTAGATTTGATGCACCGTTGGTTAAACCCTGCTTTAAAATGTGAACCGATTCGAGAATGGAGTACAGAGATTGGGGGAAGAAGTCGTTTTATTATTAAAATCCCTCTAGTTAATCCTACTTTAATTAGTCATGTTATTGAACGAGAACCGGGGTTAATTGTTTGGCAATTTACCGGATTTTTTAAAGGACGAGATCGCTGGGAATGTCAACCGTTTAATAACGGAACCAAATTAATTAATCGCTTTCAGTTTGAAATTCCGAATCCTTTAGTTAGTTGGGGATTCAATCAATTTGCTGCTCCCTGGACAAAAAATGATATGAAAGCACAATTAAGGCGATTAAAACGGGTAGCAGAAGAAATTTATCAATTAGAATGTAGTTAAAATTGATTACCTTAATTGTCTGGTTCAAATGTCAAAAAAGATTCAATAGTTTTCAGTAGAGTTTTGGCAAGAATCGGTTTACCGAGATAAGCATTTGCTCCTAACTCTGTCCCTCTTTGTCGATGATGTTGACCGGTTCTAGAGGTTGACATAATAATAGGAATCTGGGAGTAGTTAGGTTGGGAACGGATTTTTTGCAGTAATTCAAACCCATTGATTCGAGGCATTTCGATATCAGAAATAATCAGATCAATTCCTCCTTGATGAAGGTCTAATTTTTCCAGAGCTTCTTGTCCATCACGGCACAGAATAACATTAAATCCCACTTTTTCTAAGATTTTTTCTAATAAGCGTCGTGTGGCAACTGAGTCTTCTGCAACTAAAATCGTGCCATAATTATTAATAGATTGTTCCCTAGGTTCGTCAGCTAACAAACTAGGTTTTGTTTCTGATAAAATCCTAAAAGCTCGTGGTAAAATGACAGGAACAATCTCTCCCCCTCCTAAAATAGTACAGCCTAATAAATAATCAGGGACAATGACGGTTTCATCAAAGGATTTTACAAGAAGTTGTTCTTCGCTAACCAAGGTATCTACCATAACTAAAAATGGATGAGAAGCTCCTTCTAAGATAATGCCAACTTGCGATTTAATTGAAGAATCAAAAGTATTTTTTTCGGATAATAATTCTGATAAATGAAGGTTTGGAATTGATTGATCTCTCCATTTTATTGTTGTACATTCCTTATTTTCCCACAGTAATTCTGAGACAGAAATCGTTTCTAGAACGCTACAAGTGGGTAACGCAAAAAGACGATGTTGCCATTGAATTAAAAAGAGAGACATAAAGTTTAAGTTAAGGGGAATATTCAGGGTAAAAGTAGTTCCTTTTTGTGCTTCACTTTTAACTTCAATCGTTCCCCTTAGTTTTTGTATTTTGTTACGAACAATATCTAAACCAAACCCTCTTCCTGATAATTCACTAGCTGTTTCCACAGTAGAAAAATTAGGATGAAAAATCCACTCTAAAATTGATTCAGGCGACAACTGATCAAAGGTTAGTTTAGAAGATATTAACCCTTTATTTTTAGCTTTTTGATACACCTTATATAAATCAATTCCTTGTCCATCATCTTTAACTGTAATTTGTAATTGGTGATGATCAATTCTGGCACTTAATTGAATATTAGCCCACTGAGATTTCTGATGGTATAAGCGTTCTGATGGTGATTCAATTCCATGAGATAAGGCATTATTAATCAAGTGAGATAAGGGAGTTTGTAATTGTTCTAATAAAATTTTATCAACTAAAATATCTTCACCTTGAAGGGATAAATTAACGAATTTATCATATCGATTATTCAAAGATTGTATCTGAGGCAGAAATCGTTTAGCAATGGTTTTAAAAGGAACTAATCTAGATTTTGTAACATTACTATAAAGAGCATCAATATTAGTATCGAATATATCTAAATTATCAGAAAAGTCTTGATTAATTAAATTAAGATCGGCATAATTTTCCTGAAATTGAAGCATTAACTCTTGAAAGGTTTGTAAGCTGCTATGAATTTCGGTATATTGATCTAATTCTAAACTATCAAATTCTTGATTACTATCTGAAGAAATAGTAAGGGGTGTAATCGCTAATTGATTATAGAAACTTTGTACTTTGTCTTGAATAGGTTCGAGTTGACGAGAAATATCCCTTATTTTTCGAGTGACTTGAGATAGCTGTTGTTGTCGTAATCTTAATCTTTCTCTGGTAACTAATAATTCTCCCACTTCGTTCGTCATTACCTCTAATCTTTCTAAAGGAATTCTTAGAGTGGACAAGGATAAAGAATCTTCTTGAGAATTAGAGAAAAAACTTTCAATTTTAGAGTTATTTTCTACTTCATTAGGCAATAAGTTTAAATTCATTGTTTGAGATGATGAAATCATTTCTATCCCATCCAAAGACTTATTAATATCTGGTTCTAAGTGAGGTAAGAAAAAGGCATCCGCTTCCTTTTGTAACTCAACTTTTAATGGTTTAATGATTGCCAATAAATCTTCAGTATGAGCATCATTAAAGAGTGTGTTTAAAGGCTCAATTTTTTCCAGTAACCAAGGTAAGTCTAAGGTTTCACCCAATAATAAACATTGATCGTAAAAATCAGTTAAAATGGTTTGTATATTATCCGGTAGATTTTCCGAAGATACTTGTTCAATGGTTGAAAAGCAACTATCTAATTCCCTTTGGAAAACTAATTGCAAAGAAGAGGATTCTTGAGAATTTTTCTCAGTAATAGTCTCTGAATTTTTGCTGGAGTATGAAGCAGCAAAATCAGCCAATGTTTTTAATAAATTAGCATCAGCAAATATCTCTTCTTGTCCCTGTGCATCGTGTAACAAAAGTGTGATTTCATGAACGACTAATTCTAGTAATATCCAACCTTCTTGTTGGTTGCTTTTAGGTTGTTTTTGTAGAATTTCTAAGACATCTTCAAACCCATGAGATAACTCCATAATACTAGATAACTGGGCAATTCCGGCTCCCCCTTTTAATGAATGGGCAGCCCGTAGTAACTCGGTAAAATTTGCTTTTTCATAACCTTTGACTATTTCTGTTTTTAAGATAGACAGATACTCCGGTGCATCTTCTTCTAAAAAACACTGACGGGCTTCTTGAGTCATTGTCGCCAGGATACTATCATCTAATGTAAATTTCATTGTGTCCTCAATTTATTAGATTAATAAAAAGTTTTCAAAATTAAGATTCTAAACGAAACTGTTCTACGGACATCTGTAAAGCTTTCATCTTTTCAACCAAAGTATGAAGAGAATTAACAACAGTTTCTACTTCTAATGAAGTGTTTCTGGAGATAAGAGCAACCTCATGTATTTTTTGATTAATTTGTTCTGAAACATCGGTTTGAGCCGTCGTATTCTGAGTAATTTCTGCCAAATAATCATCCATCTTTTCACTGGTGACAGCTAACCCTTGTAAGATGGTTTGTGTTTGACGAATTAACTGTGTTCCTGTGACAACTTCTGCGGTACTATTTTCCATATCTTCTAAGACTAAAGAAGTATCTTCTTGTATGGTTTCGACAAGATATTGAATATCTTGAGTGGCTTCGGTAACTTTAGCGGCTAAACGACTCACTTCTTCTGAAACTGTCTTAAACCCTTCCCCATGTTCTCCTGCTCGTGCGGCTTCAATGGAAGCATTAAATGCTAAGACATTTGTTTTCTCAGAAATAGAAGAAATAATAGTAACAATTTGGGAAATTTCTTGTGAAGACTCCGCTAATTTTTTCAATTTTTTAGCAGTCCCTGCCACTGAAAAACGAATTTTTTGAATACTATTAACAGTGTGATTCATAGCCGTATCTCCTTCTCTCGCTTGTTGACGAGCTAACTTAGAAATGCTGGCTGCTTCTTGGGTTGAATGGGCTACATTTTGAATCGAATGATTAATCTCAGCAACCCTATGAAAAACTTGATTAATTTCTTGGGCTTGCTCGAGAGATGCTTGGGAAAGATGTTTAATTTCTGTTTCTTTCTCTAATACTAAAATATTGACTTCGGAGGAAACAGTTTTCACTTGAGAAACTAAATCACGAAGACTACGAATTGTCATATTAAAAGCATCAGCAACTGAACCAACCACTCCATCGGTTACTTGTGCTTCAACGGTTAAATTTCCTTGCTGTGCTTCTTCAATATCTAACAACATTTTTATCACTTCTTGTTGTAAATTTTCTCGTGCTTCTCGTTGTTTTTCTGCTTCTTTTTCCTGTTGTTGAGCATAATAAGATAGTTCCTCTTCTGAAGCGACAATATTATCAGCCATTGTATTAAACGTTCTGGCCAATTCTCCCATTTCATCATTGGCAAATTTTTCGGCTCTCACTTGACGATTTCCCTCTGAAAATTCTGTGGTAATTTTCCTTAATTTATTGAGAGGTTTAAGAATTGCTTGTCCTAATAATTTCGCTAAAATAATACTGATAGCTATGGCTAACAACGCAGCAATAGCCTGAAGCGTAAGACTTTGCAGCATTAATGTATTTAAAGCATTATGAGGGGTTCCTCTTAATAAAACGCCAATGGGTTGATTATCGAAGTTAAATAAAGCTTTGGCTGCTACTGTGTAAGTTTTATTATTAATAGTGAGAACTTCAGTAACAGCATTTCCTTGAGCATCAATCGCTTTTTGTAATAATTTTTCATTGGGAAGGGTTGGGTTGTCTTTGATCAGGCCATTATCTTTAAGAAGTTGAGACGTTGCTAAAGTAAATTGACCTTGATTATCGTATGAATAAACTGCACTGTAACCATTATTAAAGGCAGTTAATGTATTATTAACGATAGGAGGTTTGACGATATCTCCTGAAATTAAAGCACCAACAATTTCGGCTTTTCCATTACGAACGGCGGTGATGGTATAACGGATCAAAAAATTAGGATTATCCGCAGGATTAATATTGATATCTTGTGCTAATATTTGAGCAATAAAACTATTTTCTTTAGCTAATTCATTATAAGTTATAATCTCTGTTAATTTACTTTTTTTTCCAGTTTTTAAGGTCTTTTCTACCAATCCATGAGGATTAAAATAACGTTTATTAACCTTGATATTTCCTGTGGCAATTGTCACTCCCTTCTTGTCGACTAATGTAGCAAGTTCTATCTTTTGTTTATGAATTTCATTCGCTAGAGTTGTTAATACTGGACCATTTGCTTGTCCTGTCTCTGCTGCTTCAATGATTCCCAAATTATTAGCTTGACTATCAAACGTCATTGCCATTTGTTCTATCTTAGAATTATAGTTAATTTCAGCAACTTTTAACTCTGATTTTGCTTGATTCACCAATTGAAATCGACCATTACTAATGATTAAAGCAGTGCCGACACCAACTAAAGTTAAAATAGAACCAATTTCTGAGGTTAATAAAACACCTAATTGTTTGGTTTGAATAGGCAGATTATAGAATTTTTCGAGTAGTTTTTGATGCAAGGGAAGAGAGTCAAGGGAATTAATTGTTATATTTGATATCGTTTCCTCTTCGTCAAACTTATGCTTATTGGTATAGGTTTCAAGGTTTGCTAAGGCTTTTTCAGCCATGGCTTTATAATAACCTTCTGTATCCGTTTTAATGACTTGATAATAAATAGAAATGGCTTGATGAGTATCACCAGATTTTTCTAAATGACTGGCTTCTAAAATTAAATTTAAGCAGTCATTTGTATCCATCGTTTCAACGGCTAAATGCTCAGAATTTGTTTCTTGTTTAGACTCTTGAGAAGATAAAGATT
Source organism: Crocosphaera sp. (assembly GCA_030066295.1). Lineage (GTDB taxonomy): Bacteria > Cyanobacteriota > Cyanobacteriia > Cyanobacteriales > Microcystaceae > Crocosphaera. Next base: position 3,200 of record JASJBX010000009.1, on the reverse strand, counting down.
TATTGTGAAAATCTAGCATAATTTTTGTCTCTTTTTTGTAAGATAAACTACTTCAATTCGGTGGCAATAGCTTCAAAAATTTTGTCTGAATTTAAAATACCAAAAGTGCTATTATTTGCCATGACAATGTTATCTAAGAAAAACTGAACTTGTGATAAAACAGAATCAGATGGAACAATTTTTGACTGGGTTTTGATATTCAATACACCTTGTATTTTTTTGACGACTAAGGCGACTTTTTTTTGTGTTCCTGAAATGGAAGATTTTATAATAATAGCAGTTAGAGATTGTTTACAGTTTCGTAAATTGGATTCAAGTTGAAAAAATTGTTCTGTGTCTAAAACCCATAATAAAGATCCCTGATAATTAGTTACCCCCAATAAGTAGCTAGAAACACCAGGAATTAAACAAATTTTTTCTGGGTCTATTTGAATAACTGTACCCATATTTTCTAATGATAAAGCTAAGTGAATTGAATTTGATAACTCAATAGCGAAATAATCTTTTTTCATAGTATTAATTAACAACAAATACATTGAGAAACAGCATCGATTAACTGTTGCGGGGCAAATGGTTTCGTAATATAATCATTACCCCCTTGACGTAAAGCCCAAAAACGATCAAATTCTTCTGATTTAGAACTACAGAAAACAATGGGAATATCCTTCCATTTTGGATTTGCTTTAATTTTTCTACATAGTTCTAGTCCGTTTTCTTCAGGCATAATAATATCTAAAAGAATTAAGTCAGGAAAGCTATTATTTTCTAGCCACTCCCAAGCCTGTTTTGCGCTAGAAACATTAGGTGTTATAAATCCTGCATGGGTTAATAAAGCAGAAATTAATTTTCTTTCAGCTTGAGTATCTTCGACCACTAAAATAGTTTTCATGGTAGTACCTTTATGAGTATTAAATGATATTAATCATTAAATTAATTAGATTTTACATAAGATGTTTTTGATGAATCGACTGATTGTTTACAGGTTAAACTTTTAACAACATCAAAAATCTCTTGTGGTTGACATGGCTTAGTCAAATAATGTTCAACTCCTAGCATTTTTGCTCTCAATTTATCCACTAATCCATCCCTTCCTGTTAACATAACAATTGGAATTTTTCTTAATTTACTAGATTTTTGTAATATTTTACAAAGTTCATAGCCAGTCATTTCAGGCATATTAATATCCATCAAAATTAGCTGAGGATTATATTTTGCTAGGGTTGTTAAACATAAAGTTGGATCGGTTAAACTCAAGGTTTGATAACCCATCATAGCTAATATTTTCTGAATATGTTTTTGTACGGTTCGACTATCATCAATACAAGCAATAATAGGAGAAGATGAAGTAAATGATTTGATTGTTTCTTGTTTCGATAAACTGTTGCTTTGATGATTTAGTTGAGAATTTTCCTCAGAAAAAGGAAGAATTTTAATAATATTTGCTTCTAAAAGATATTGGAAATCTTTGATAAAATTTGAAGGCAAGATTCCTCTTTCTTGGGACAATTGATAAATGGATTTTTTCTTAGCTAAATTCAGTAACCAAAAAGAAATTCTCGGTGTTTGCTGTTGCTCTAGATTTTTTTTAGATTTCCAGAACTGATAAAATTGATACGTCTTATTAGAATCTAAATATAGTCGATTAAATGGACTAATGTAAGTAGGGTATGAATTTTTCCAAAGTATACTTTGATCATAAGCACTGTCGAGAATAGATTCCCAAGAAAATTGAGCAATAGGTGATAAAATTTGTTGATTACATGAAAATTCCAAAATAGGATTTTCTATATTAAAAATCTGTGATAATGCTTCTTCATTTAACTGAAAAATAAGTCTTTGTATTTGAGATAAAGATAAGTTTTGTGACTGCCATAAACTCATAATTGATTCATAGTCACCAATATTAACCAGTAATTTAGGTGGTAAAAACTTTGGGCTAAAATATTTCCATAAACAACTTAATCGTTCTTTTTGTCCGACGTTAGTCGTTATATAATGAATATACTTATCTTCATAATGTAATTCCCAACTAACATAAGGATGACTAGAATCTGTTATTTTTACAGATTTTGAGTCACTATTTTGAATAATCAAATCACGTAAATCATAAACTTTTTTAGGTATTTTTTTGGGCGTATTCACAACAATAACCCTTAGAGAACAACTTATATCTTACTTATAAGATAAGAATATTTATGTAGCCTCTACCTCATCAAAATTATGTAAATTTAGGGAAATAAAATTTTTATCTTAGGGACATACTCTAATTGACAAAATTAGACAGATGTGTAGAAAATAATAAAGACTCGAAACTTATGACTAATTAACTGAAACTTAAATAAATCTTAATTGTAAATTAACCATTATGTGTATAATTAAGTAAGGATATCCGTGTGGAATGTTTCTCTATAAAGCATCATAACATCGGTAATAGGTAAGCGAGATTGCACCCCTACATTCCAGGAAGAAACATGACCTTTTTGTAAGTGATCACAAGCAGCACAAGCAATCATAGCAGCGTTGTCTGTACAGAGTCTTAGGGGAGGAAAATGAACGGTTAAATCGTGTTTTTTCCCTACTTCTTGAAGGTGAGTTCTTAAACCACTGTTCGCAGCGACACCACCGCCAACCGCAATATGATTAATGTTATGATCTAGGGCGCAAGTAATGGTTTTTTTGGTTAATGAACGGGCAACAGTCGCTTGAAAACTAGCAGCTATATCAGCAACAGGCAAAGGTTGGGAATTGTCTTGTTTCAGTTTTTCTACTAATCGTAAAACGGCTGTTTTTAAGCCACTAAAACTAAAGTCATAGGGATGATATCCCCCTTGGGGTAAAGATACTTTGCCTTCTGGTAAGGTAAATCGTTTGGGGTTGCCTTCAGTGGCTAATTTATCAATAATAGGTCCCCCTGGATAACCTAAGTTTAATAACCTGGCTACTTTATCAAATGCTTCCCCGGCTGCATCATCCCGAGTGTTGCCTAATTGTTCATAAATACCACAATCTTTCACATGAATCAGACTGGTATGACCCCCTGATACCAATAAGCATAAAAAAGGTGGTTTCCAATGGGGTTCACTCAGATAAGTGGCATAAATATGACCTTCTAAATGATGAATTCCTAAGAAGGGTTTTTGATGAATCATGGCTAAGGTTTTCCCTGCTGTTTCTCCTACCATTAAAGCTCCAATTAATCC
>JASJBX010000260.1 GCA_030066295.1 Crocosphaera sp. | reverse complement strand
GTTGAACCGGCTGCTCCATCCCCCGCCCCTGAAGTAGCTAATGTTGCCCCTCCTGCCCCTCCTGCTGCCCGGAAAACGGAGTGATCACGAGGTTGGGGAGTGTGGGGAGATGGGGGGAATATATATCAATGATTTCTTTCAGTCTCCCCCTGCTCCCAGTCTCCTTCAACGTCTTCTACGCCAACGAGATACAAATCGGAAACTGAGGAAATAGGTTAAGATTGAAGCGATCGCTCCCACCAGCAAACAACCGGAAAATAAGGTTATCAAAAAGACTAAACCGGATTCTTTTAACTCAGACCAAGATTGCCAGTTATCGGGAAAAATGACGTGGGTTTCTCCGACACCAAACCCCAATAATAATTCCCCAACCTTATAATTAAAGGCAAAAATAGGGACATAGGTTAAGGGGTTACTGATCCAAGTACCGGCCGCTGCAGTTAACTTATGACCCCGAAAGAGGACAGCTAATAAGACACCGATAATGGTTTGTAGTCCAAACAGAGGGAAACACCCAGCAAAAACCCCACAAGCTAACCCTCGTGAAATATAACCAGGAGTCCCCCGTAACCGCAAAAACCGCAGATAAAAGTAACGCCACGATCGCCGAAGTTGAGAACGGCGACGCTTAACTAGAGGAGGATGAGGGGCTTTTTTGTCTTGGAAAATCACAGGGAGAGGGGGCGGATCAAGAGACATTTTATCAAAGGTCAGGGTGTTTAGTCTTTTTCTATGCTATCAACCTTTTTTACCATAAATGCTAGATTTTTTATGTAGAAACAATGGCTTTAATCCCGGCCTGATCTAAAATTTCGGGGATTAAGTCTTCCCGTTTAACCGCCATTAAATGTACTCCCTGACACAGTTCTTGCGCCAGTTTCACTTGTTCGGCTGCAATTTTTACCCCTTCTTTTAAAGGTTCTTCGGCCTCGGCTAACCGCTTAATAATACTGTCAGGAATTTCTACCCCTGGCACATTTTTGTTAATAAACTGGGCATTTTTGGCCGACTTTAACAAAAAGATGCCGGCTAAAATCGGCTTATCGCTATTGGCTGCTATTTGGTGCATAAACTTATCTAAACGCTCAAAATCCGTGATCAGTTGACTTTGAAAAAATTGCGCCCCGGCGGCCACTTTGCGCTCAAATCTTCGTTGTAACCCCGACCAACTGCCAGATTGAGGGTCAACCGCAGCCCCAGGAAACAGGTCTAAGGGGTCATCGGGAAGGGGTTTGTCGTTATTATCGATACCTCGGTTGAGTTTATCGATCATTTGCAGTAATCTTACCGATTCTAGCTCAAAAACCGCTCGCGCTTGTTTGTGGTCCCCTGCTTTGACGGGATCGCCGGTTAAGGCGAGAATATTGCGTAATCCCAAGGCATAAGCTCCCATTAAATCAGCTTGTAGGGCAATAGCGTTGCGATCTCGGCAGGTCATTTGACAGATGGGTTCGATGCCATACTGCAATAATAGGGCAGACGCAGCCATAGAGGACATTCTTAAAACAGCGCGGCTGCCATCGGTAATATTTACCCCATGAACCCTACCTTTGAGTTGTTTGGCCATCTCTAACATTCTGGCCGGGTTTCCTCCTTTGGGGGGAGTGACTTCTGCAGTGATTAAAAATTCTTTGTTGTGGGCAGCTTGACGAAAATGGTTAATCATAAATTTAGATTGGTTTTAATTATTAAAATGGGGGTTGGTTATTTAGTGGGTAAAGGGAGATAACCTAACGCATCTTTAACTCGGGTTAGGGTTTGATGGGCGACGGTTTCGGCTTTTTCTTTCCCGTCTCGTAACACTGAGTCTAAATAGTCCTTATTATCCATAATAGACTGATATTTTTCTTGAATGGGTTTTAAGGCTTCGATGGTTGTCTCAGTTAATAGGGGTTTAAATTGTCCCCATCCCATGTCCTGACATTCGGCTGCCACTTCTTCTTTGTTTTTGCCGGATAATAGGGTATATAATCCCAATAAATTGTTACATTCAGGCCGTTCCTGATTATCAAATTCTAAACCCCTCACCGGATCAGTTTTACATTTTTTAATCTTCTTTTTAATCAGATCGGGGGAATCTAATAAGTTAATGCGACTGAGATCAGACGGGTCTGATTTTGACATTTTACGGGTTCCATCAGCTAAACTCATCACTCTGGCCCCTTGTTTACGGATCAAGGGTTCGGGTAGCTTTAAAATCGGGTTTTCTGGGGTGCCAAATTTATCATTAAATCGGATGGCGATGTCTCTAGTTAGTTCTAAATGTTGTTTTTGATCTTCTCCTACCGGCACTTGATCCGCGTCATACAGTAAAATATCAGCAGCCATTAAGACAGGATAATCTAACAGGCCCACGCTGACGTTTTCCCCCTGTTTAACGGCTTTTTCTTTGAACTGAATCATCCTTTCTAACCAATTTAACGGGGTGATACAATTCAAGAGCCAGGCTAGTTCGCTGTGGGCGGTAACATGGGATTGAACAAAGATCGTAGCATGGTCTAAATCGATGCCACAGGCGAGATACAGGGCTGCTATAGTATAGGTATCCTGGGCTAAGGTTTGGGGGTTGTGAGGGACGGTGATGGCGTGAAGATCCACCACACAAAAGAAGTTATCATAATTTTGTTGTCCATCTACCCAGGTGCGAATCGCTCCTAAATAGTTCCCTAAGTGGAGGTTTCCGGTAGGTTGTACCCCTGATAAGACCCGTTGTTTACCCATTCTAATACTATTGTATTTTTTACTAGATGTTATTATTTCTTTACAATTATGACCGATGATGGAACTTCTGTAAAAAGATTGCTCCGATCACTAACATAGGCGCACCATATATTAAGCCGTTAAGCATCTAATCTAACTTGCTAGATGAGACTGACGGGGAACAAGGGAGACAGGGAGGGGGTTTACTAATTAGTAGCTAAACTTAATAATGTGCTGTTTAAATGCAAAACAGCTTATAGCAGTTTTCAGATTAATACTAGACTACATACTATTTATGTTGAGAAACACCAACCAAGACTTAAATTACTATCATCTCATTCATCAAGAAATTGCTTCTTTACTCTTATATCAATCGATTTTTGATGATGAAATTGGACAATCGTTTTTAAATGTTTTCAACTTAATTTATATTCGTAATCAAGAACCTATTGATATTAACTGTCTTAAAGCTTATGGTCGTTGGTTCAGAAATTTAGCCTCTCAAGGAATCAGTTGGCAAGATTATCTGATTAGAAAAATTCTGATTGATGATAATCCTTTTAGTCAACAGGTTCAGCATTATTCTTTACAAGATTTGCCTCAACCTTTAATTGAAGCCACTAAACACGATTTAAGGATTTTAAATACGTTATATAATCTGCCTTTAGAAGCTATTAGTGAATGGGTAAAAGAAGCAGCAAATGTCCCTTTTTCTCCGTTTATTGGAGAGTTTAATAATCAAGGTCATACTTGTCTGCATCAAGAAGATAATTGGGAAAATTGTTTACAACCATTAGCGGATCATTATCGTCAACATGGGACAGGAATTTTTGCTCAATATAAAGCGTTAAAATGGCATAATAATCAGTTAATTGGTATCAGTCAACCCGATCTCATCACCTTAAGCGAAATTGTCGGTTATGAGAGTCAAAAAGAAACTTTAATTAAGAATACTGAAATGTTATTATCGGGATATAATGCCCTTAATGTTCTCTTATATGGTAGTCGAGGAACCGGTAAATCATCCCTGGTTAAAGGATTACTTAATCAGTATTATTCTCAAGGTTTAAGGTTAGTTGAAGTTAACAAATCCCGCTTATCGAATTTACCCATGATTCTCGATCAATTGAGAAATGTCACTCAAAAATTTATTATTTTTGTAGATGATTTATCCTTTGAAGAAGACGACGATGCCTTTAAAGCCTTAAAAGTTGTTCTAGAAGGCAATGTAACCGCAAAAGCCAAAAATGTAGTGGTTTATGCCACTTCTAATAGACGACATTTAATTAGGGAATATTTTGACGATCGACCCCGTCCCAAAGACGCGGATGAAATTCATCATTGGGATACGGTACAAGAAAAATTATCCTTTAGCGATCGCTTTGGTTTAACCTTAACCTTTGACCCAGCAAACCAAGATACTTATCTTAAAATTGTACATCATTTAGCGTCACAAATCAACTTAAAAATAGACCCAGAGAAGTTAGAATTTAAAGCTAAACAATGGGCGACTCAACACAATGGAAGATCGGGAAGATCAGCCAGACAATTTATTGATTTCTTGCAAGGAGAGTTAGGGGGATTTTAAATCAAAATCAAGCTAATATTTGTAGGGGCTTAATAATATTAAGCCCTTGTTACATCTAACCCCTAGAAATAGAGTCAATAGAAGGGTCACTTTGCATCACAGGAACGGGAGATAAACCGAGATCCTCTTCTTCCCCTTCATGATGTTCTGCAAAGGACCCTTCGGGTTCTTTGAGGATAAACCAGCATAAAAAGGCGACAATAATAGCCATTGTTCCCATTATCTGGAAAAAGGCCGTATTGGCTTGAGCAATAATCGCTGGACTGGGATCTTTACCTCCCCCTAACCATTCCGGTAGGAGGCTAAAAATGGTTAAATAAGCCACTGCACCCACATTTCCATAAGCCCCCACATTGCCGGCAACTTGACCCGTAATACGACGTTTTACCAGGGGGACAATAGCAAAAGTGGACCCTTCTCCTGCTTGCACAAAGAAAGAACAAGTCATGGTCAATAAAATAGCCCCAGGTAGCCACCAACTACTCCCAACGCTACCCATCATCAGATAACCAATACCCATACAGAAGGTTAACAGTGCCATGGTATTCTTACGACTACCCAACTTATCAGAGATTAAACCCCCACCGGGACGGGAAGCTAAGTTCATAAAAGCATAACTAGAGGCGATCATCCCTGCTTGTGCCGGGTTTAAGGGAAATGTTCCTTCAAAGAATGCAGGAAGCATGGAAACCACCGCTAACTCTGAACCAAAGTTCACTACATAGGTTAACTCTAAAATAGCAACCTGAGAGAAACGATAACGATCTTTGGCTGGATAATGTTTCTTACCGGTCATTAAGTCTTTATTGACCACCCAACAGTTATAAGCTTGGAAGAGATATAACCCCACTAAACAGGCCCAAACAATATACATGGTATTGACACTGTAGAAACCCACTTTAGTTAACCGCCAAGCTAACACCATGAGAATGCCAGATAA
>JASJBX010000070.1 GCA_030066295.1 Crocosphaera sp. | reverse complement strand
AAACAATCTGCCCCCCCAAAACTTCAAACTTGACATTAGCTGGTTTTTCAAGGGTTAACTTCTTATTGATAACAGTAAAAGCAGACTCCTCTTCGGTAAAACCTTGAGTAATTCTGCTTCTAGCAAAGGCTGTTGTACTGACTTTATAATTAATCTCTTGCCGCCAAGTCGGATTGTCCACGGTGGTTGCTAAATGAAATTTCACCAGTTTTTCCTGGGAATCAACACAAGCATGAAATCCGCTGGGACTGTCAACATGACTGACTTGCCAATCTGGAGGACAATTAGCAGTTGCGACTTCATCATTAATGCTATCAACTAAAACATGGGATTGCCAAATATCAGGTTGATTAATTTCGTCTTCCTTATATTGTCCTTCTTTATTAAAACTCGGTCCCCATCGTTCGATAACAATAGGCCCATCCCAAATATCGCCCTCTTTGATAGGTCTTATGGAGTAAATAACTCGTTGAGGGATACGAGGAATTTGAAGAACGATAATGGGTTTTGCTCCTGCTGGAAGGTCAAAATCAGGAGCCTCAGCTAACGCTGCAACAGAATCAGACTCGATTTTTCTTGCTAATCTTATTTCATCTGATAGAAATTCTGAAGCTCGATTGGCATTGAATTGAATTCTTCCTTTTGCTGATGCTTTTTGATCCGTTGCTAAGATGTGTACTAATCCCCATCCTGCAATACTAAGAACCAAGGCCGTTAAACTACTTGCGAGCAAAAGTTCTATTAAACTCAGGCCACCATTAGGGTTATTTTTTTTGATAAAGGTTAATAGTTTAGTGGAGTGCATAATTCATACTTCGTAACTTTATAAAAAATAATATAACATCGATTTTTTTATTGGCAAATATTTACTGATGTTGGTTTTCAATTTATCATTTTTAAAAGTTTTTGTAAAGTAGTTAATGCACTTAAGATAATCTACCTTAGTAGGAATACATATAAACAAAATACAAGAATTTAAGTGGTTATTTTTTTAGGAAAATTCCCTTATTATTCTCTAAAAAAATAATGATTATATGTGTTACTACTGAGATCAGTTAATAGGCAATCCTTAAATAAGTTCTAGTATAAATACTGAATTTAGATAAGGCATTTAATTAGATAAGATTAACTAATCCTCACCAAGTCCCATGATTTGAGGATGACTTTCTCCTATTCTTAATTCTGAGCGAACCCTCTACTTTTTTACAATCTTAACGTTCATTTTTGTTGCAAGAGAGCCAATTTAGGGTAAATTTAAGATACTTAATCGGTTAATAGGATTAACCTCAACCCAGACTTAAGTAAATTGTATAAATAGACTTATATCTATGATTTTTCATATTTAATGCAAAATATAAAGAAATGTTACAGCACTTAATAATTCTTAATGTTAAGATCAAGAAACGTACAACCCAGTAATGGATAATGACAGCAGTTGTGTTTGGAACCCTTCCCTTTCCCAATCAAGGTGGCGATCAGATCGTCAGTAAAGCCGTTAGTAGCGCGATCGCGGCTTTATTCAAGCGAACAGGTAAAATAGAAGCGATGGTCAGGGCCGAACCCGTTGCCAAGTTATTACAAGGCAGTGTGGACGGTTTTGACTTCATTGGCAACGGAATGCTGATGTACAACGGTTTACGCATCGAAGGGATGGAACTGTATGTACAGGCAGTATCTATTGATTTTAGTGCTATTTTCCAAGGAAAAGTCAAACTGAGACAACCCACGCAAGCAACCATGCGGGTTGTCCTCACCGAAGATGACTTGACCACCTCCTTTAATACGCCCTTTGTCGTCGAAAAGTTGCAACGTTTGCAATACGAAGGACAAGCGTTAAACTTCCAAAAAACAGAAATGCTCGTTAATGACGATAAATCCTTAACCCTCAGAAGTCAAATTCAACTAGGCAAAACCAGTGAAACCGTTAACGTTGATATGACGGCCGAGGTGGAAGTCTTAGAACGGCGTAAAATTCAATTTACTAACGTCACCTATCAAGGGGATGAGAAAGCGAAAAATTTAGGAAAAGCTTTGATTGATCATGTGAATAACTTGCTAGACTTAGATAAATTTGCCTTAGATGGCACACAATTAAAAGTGGATCGCATTCGTATACGTAAAAAAGAGTTAATCTTTTATGGTATCGCGAAAATTGATCGCTTTCCTCAACGCAAGAAGTAAAAATATTGGGAGTCCTTATGACAAAATTAAGCCTCTGCATGATTGTCAAAAACGAACAAGAAACCCTATCCAAATGTTTAGAAAGTGTCCAGGATGTCGTTGATGAAATGATAGTTTTGGACACAGGATCGACCGATAAAACCGTCGAAATTGCTCAACAATTTGGGGCTAATGTGGCAACTTATGAATGGGGTGATAATTTTGCAGAGGCGAGAAATGAAGCCTTAAAATATGTAACAGGAGACTGGATTCTAGTCTTAGATGCTGATGAAATTTTAAACAAAAAAGTTGCCCCGCAACTGAAAGAAGCGATTGAAAAAGAAGAAAATTTAGTTGTTAATTTAGTCCGTCAAGAAATTGGGTCATCTCAGTCCCCTTATTCCCTAGTATCTCGTCTATTTCGTAAACATCCAGAAGTCAGTTTTTCCCGTCCTTATCACGCCATTATTGATGATAGTGTCAGTGAATTAATCAAAAAAGAAAGTCATTGGAAAATTGTTGATCTTCCTGCGATTACTGTTTTTCATTACGGTTATACCCCAGGCTCAATTGCTTCTCTAGATAAGTTTAATCGCGCCCAAAAAGCGATGGAACAATTTATAAAAGAAAATCCCAATGATCCCTATACCTGTAGTAAATTAGGGGCTTTGTACGCTCAAATTGGTAAGGATAAGCAAGCCATTAAATTATTTAAACAGGGCTTAAAATCTAATAAAGCCGATATCCATGTTCTATACGAACTCCATTATCATCTAGGAAATCTCCACAGTAAACAACAAGAAAAAGAAAAGGCCATTAAACACTATCAAAAGGCTGTTGAACAATCAATTATGGCACCTTTAAAATTAGGGGCTTATAATAATCTTGGTGTGGTTTTACAAAGTATGGGAGACTATAAAAACGCAGCCCAAGCTTACGAAACCACCTTAAAAATTGACCCTAGTTTTATCACTGGTTACTATAACTTTGCCATGACTTTGAGTGCCATGGGGAGATTAGCGGATGCGGTGGCTATTTATGAAAAATTAATCGCTTTAAGTCCTAATTATGCAGCAGCTTATCAAAATTTAGGCGTTGTTTTATTTAAGTTGAAGAAACTACCCGAAAGTTCCGAAGCGTTTAAGAAAGCGATTAGTTTATATGAAGCCCAACATAATCAAGAAGCAGCAGAAAATTTACGCAATGGGTTAAAAGAACTCGGTATCTGGGAAGAATGAGAATTACAAGAAGGTAGGAGTTGAAAGGCAGGGGGCAGGAGGGAAGATTTTGAGTTAAAAGAAAGCCTATCTTAGTCTACTTTTGCTTTGCTGGAAGGACAATTAAACTTATGATTAAGCATATCTTAATGTTTTAATCAGATTGTCAGGATCATTTAATGGGATAATGGTTAAGTATGAATTAAGTTTGATGCTTTAATTCGCTTTTTTGGCTAATTCTATGACTAAGTTTTCTCTCGAAAGTGCAGCCGTTCAACAACTATATAATACTTATCCTTTTCCCCCAGAACCCTTATTAAATGAACCGCCACCAGGGTATAATTGGCGATGGAATTGGATCGCTGCTTATAACTTTTGTACAGGCAGAAAACCCGCAACAGAAAACATCCGTATTTTAGACGCAGGATGTGGAACCGGAGTCGGAACAGAATACTTAATATTATTAAATCCTCATGCTGAAATTGTTGGTATTGATATCAGCGAAAAAGCCCTAGAAATTGCTCAAAAACGCTGTCAACAGTCAGGGGTTGCAACTAACCATAATTACCCTATTTCTTTCCATCATTTACCCTTAGAAAACGCTGATCAAATCGAAGGAGAATTTGAGTTAATTAACTGTGTGGGAGTGTTGCATCATTTACCTGATCCCATCGCAGGAATAAAAGCATTATCGAAGAAATTAGCCCCTGGTGGAATCTTTCATATTTTTGTTTACGCAGAGTTAGGAAGATGGGAAATTCAACTGATGCAAAAAGCCATTTCTCTCCTACAAACGGAAACTAAAGGAGACTATAAAGACGGGGTTTTTGTGGGTCGAAAACTGTTTGAATTACTACCAGAAAATAACCGACTTGTCAAGCGAGAAAAGGAAAGATGGTCATTAGAAAATCACAGGGATGAATCCTTTGCGGATATGTATGTTCATCCCCAAGAAACGGATTATAATATTGACACTTTATTTGAATTAATCGAAGCATCCGAATTAGAATTTATCGGCTTTTCTAACCCTCAATATTGGCAGTTAGAACGGTTAATTGGAGAATCAGAAGAACTGATCAAACGAGGAGAAAAATTAAGCGATCGCCAACGATATAGATTAATAGAATTACTCGATCCAGAGAATATTACTCACTATGAATTTTTCTTAGGAAAACCCCCTATAACTAAGATAAATTGGTCAGAAGATGAAACCTTATTATCTGCTATTCCTGAAACTCATCCGTGTTTACACGGTTGGCCAAGTCAAAGTTTATTGAATTATGATTATCGTCCCATTACATTAAGTGATGCTGAATATAATTTTATGCAAAATTGTGATGGGAAATTGACCGTTAAAGACATTTTAGCAAAGGTTTCTGTGGATTTAGAAATTGTGCGATCGCTACAAGAAAAACAGTTAATTATTTTGACTCCCGAAACAACCCATTAATTAGTTAGGACATTTTTTCTAAAATTCAAACTGTTGGAGAAGAAAAAATTTGTACAAGTATTATTGTTCCTTGTGAATTAAAATTCGGTGCAACAAAAAAGAAATCACCTAAACTTCCTAAATATATTTTTGAATCTTATAAGTTAAGGATAAAGTTAACGATATTTTCCAAAGGTTCATCATTTGACCAAGAAAACCGTGAAGTACCAGCTACTTTATGTAAAGTAAAATCATCGATTTTAAGTTTCTTACATAGTTTAATCCATAAAATTATTTCTTTATAATATCTTTTTGAAAATATAAATATAGAATATACTATCGCCAATTCATATGATAACAAAAAGATTAGACATAAAATTTGAAAAAGATGGATAAATGCTGATACCTCAAACCTGAACAGATGAAATGGAATAACAAAATATTTATGACGATATAAATTATAAGAATATGAGAGAAAAACAAAAAACATCCCAATTGTTGCCCATACTGAAATAGAATTAAAGAAAATTACTGAAATATTTTTCCTCCAAAGTCGATTAGAAAGTGTCCACATAAGACCTTTAAAAAGTAAACCTAATCTTAAAAAATGAATTTTTTTATATCCAATTATTGCACTTAATAAACGATTAGCAGTTTTATATTTTGCTTGTATTTGATCATCACTATTTGTATCAGAACTCTGTATAGTAGATGATGTACCAAATAACTCAGCAACAAAATCGATAGATACAGGTACTTTTAATAAGTCCTTAATTTGAGCATCAGTTACTTGTAAAATAGATGCAGAAACTTTTGACTCTTCATTATTAATAAACTCAAAAATTGTATCAGCAAAAAGAAATTCCATGAAAGATTTATGACCAAACTTAAATGTATTAGCTGTGGATAAATCTTGAACCAATAAACCAAATGCTCTTACATCAGCTTGAATAACTTTGATAGCTTCGTTATGTTTTAATTCTCGTTGTTTAATTCTCTCTTCTAAGAGTCCTTCCCTGGTTTTAAATTCTGGTATTTTGTTAAATAAATTTTCAATTAAATTATCTAAATCTTCTTCGTTAATTTGATTTTTTAGATCCTTAGCTACCATATAACTTGCAATTCCTCGCATAAAGTAATCTCTTTCATAACGCTTCAACATTTGATATTTAGGATAACCTTCAACTTTGTCCACTTCTCTGTCATATGTTCTTTTTATAAACTTTTTCATGATTTTAGCAGAGGTAATAAAATTCACTTGACTTCCTAATTTTTCTTCCTCCCAAATGGAAGCAACAACATGAAGTAAGGAGGGACGAGAAATAATATCTAAAAAACGTTCATTGTGATTAGCTAAATTAATAATTTCAGTTTTCATTGATTGATTTTTATAAGCACTTAAAGATGCTTTGATTTTTTCAATATCAAAGGAAGCTAACCAAATTCTTTTACCAATAGATCCCTGATCTTGATATTTTTCTTTAAGTCTTAAATTATAAGCTTCTTCTTCATCATCAAAAAAGAAATTAGAACGACCAGTAAATAGAAGTTTTGCTTGAGAATGATCAAAACTCCATAGACGAGAAAAATGCTGTTCTCTGGTTTGATTAACACTTAACTCCATCTCATCAAACCCCTCAAAAATGAGTAATAAACGACCGGTTTCGTGGAGTATTCCTAATGCTTTTCCTTCCATTTTGTATGGAGTTCCCCAAGCTGATAAGAACTTTACAGGATTTTGACATTCATTTTTTGGTGTTTTACCTCGTAATTCAATTAAAATAGGAATACGATAAAACTTTTCTTTAATAAGATTATAAGTTAACATTAAAGTCGCTGTGCTTTTTCCCTGTCCATATTCTCCTAATAACGTAATTTGTTCTCGTTTTGATTGGTTTAACCATTGTTGAAGGTGATTTTCTACAGTTTCCTGAGATTTTTCTTTATCCCCTATTGTAGATTCATATAAGTATTGAGAAGGAACATAAACATCATTCACCGTTAATTTATCCCTATCGTTCGATTCAGGTAATCTAATTTCTTTAACTCTTTTAGTAATTTCTCGTTCGTAATTAGAGAAATCAACCAATTTATCTAATAAACTATTTTCAGTTTCATATACAATATCTATGGTTTCATTTCTTCCAAAAAGATTAATTGTAAATTCATATAGTCCATCCATTAAACCTTGTTTAGTAATGTTTTTGTCACTGTTTTCTTCATCTCTATTTTCTTTAAAAGCAAAAATAACAGCTTCTATTTTTTTCTTAATGTTGGAACGTTCAGCTATTTGTTGACTATAGTTAATAAAATCTTGCTGTTGTTGTTTAGATAAACTTGATTGTGCTGGAACTAATAATAATAATTTTTGGTTATAACGATTGTGACCTATCCAACAACCAGGAAAACCATGCCATCCATTTTCATCATCAATAATATAAGAGTCTCTTCTAGACACTATAAATAATTGTTTTGCTCTTTCTTCCCAAGCTGACTTAAGTATAGGTTTCCAAGACTCTTGAGAAATTTTTGTTTCTATAGTTGGGATTTCATGGGGTGTTAATTGATAAGATTGGGTGACTCTTCTTTGAAATTCTTTCCATCCCTCTTCTAGAAAGTTTATTTTTTTTGATTCTGTTTCTTGTTGATATTGTTGTTCACTTTTCTTAAAGTTTTTTCCCCTATCATGGGCATCTAAATAAGTTGTCAAACGTAATATTAAAATCAACCATAAAGATATATGTTCAAAAAATCCAGTTTTCAAATCTAAAGTTAAAGCTTTTTCCTTTAGAGATGTAGAAATGACTGAGATAATAGTCCAGGGCATTGTTTGAAAAATACTGCCTAAAATAACTATGACTATTAGATAAATCATTGAATAAAATGCTGATACAGAATAAGCTTCTCTAAAATGATTTTCTTGGTTCATCCAAATCCTTGAAGCATTCCAGCAAGAGAAGAAAAAACACAACCCCCAAAACGTAGATAATAGAGTTATAATTAAAATTATTAAGTCAGAATCAATAATACTAGGAAGATCCTCAATCTTAAAGATATTAACCAATATTTCTGCGATAACAGTACCAATAATAGGCCAAAGAAGGGCTGCCATTAAAGAATTAGTCACACTACCTTTAAGCAAAGTAAGAATAGTGCTAGATTTAGAATTTTGTTCTTCTGAGTTATTGCTATCTAACTGACTCATTTTTCATAATAAATAAAACAATAGTGTACTTATTTTAGATCAAAAACTATTTCCCTACTCTTCCAATACTTTTTAGTTAACAAAAATTTTCTCTCCTTTTTTTCTCACACTTCCCACACTCCGAACCCCAAACCCCAAACTGCCAACCACTTCCCATTTGTCCCCCTCAGTCCTAAACTTTAGTGGAGAGGTGTAACAGGCAATCGCGAGGTTATCTTGTGAAGAAAGTTCTAGCAATCATACTCGGCGGAGGCGCAGGTACGCGCTTATATCCCTTAACCAAGTTACGGGCTAAACCCGCCGTTCCCCTTGCAGGGAAATACCGTTTAATTGATATTCCCGTTAGTAATTGTATTAACGCAGAAATACTCAAAATCTACGTTTTAACTCAATTTAACTCTGCTTCGTTGAATCGACATCTGACACGCACCTATAATTTTACAGGCTTTAGTGATGGCTTTGTCGAAGTTTTGGCAGCGCAACAGACAACAGAAAACCCCAGTTGGTTCCAAGGAACAGCCGATGCTGTGCGTCAGTATCTCTGGTTATTTGACGAATGGGATGTGGATGAATATTTAATCTTGTCTGGTGACCATCTCTATCGTATGGACTATAGTGATTTTGTCAGACGACATCGGGAAACCGGTGCTGATATTACTTTATCCGTGGTTCCTATTGATGAAAAACGGGCATCTAGCTTCGGGTTAATGAAAATTGATGACAATGGCCGCATTGTCGACTTTTCAGAAAAGCCGAAAGGGGACGAATTAAAGCAAATGCAGGTGGATACCTCCATTTTAGGTTTAAACCCCGAACAAGCAAAAGACAGCCCTTATATTGCGTCTATGGGGATTTACGTCTTTAATAAAAAGGCATTGACTGATTTACTGAAAAATAACCCGGAACAAACGGATTTTGGGAAAGAGATTATCCCTGGTGCTTCCACGGATTATAATCTTCAAGCCTATCTGTTCAAAGGATACTGGGAAGATATTGGAACCATTGAAGCATTTTATGAGGCGAATTTGGCTCTTAACCGCCAGCCAAGACCTCGTTTTAGCTTTTATAACGAAAAGGCTCCAATTTACACCCGGGCGCGTAATTTACCCCCCACCAAAGTCCTCAATTGCACTATTACCGAATCCATGATCTCTGAAGGGTGCATGATCAAAGATTGTCGCATCCATAACTCGGTTTTAGGGATTCGTAGTCGCATTGAAACGGATTGTGTGGTGGAAGATTCTTTACTGATGGGTGCAGATTATTATGAATCTTTAGATGATCGTCAGTCTTTGCTAGATGAGGGTAAAATTCCTATCGGTATTGGCAAAGGTAGCACCATCAGACGAGCAATTGTCGATAAAAATGCTCGTATCGGTCAAAATGTAACCATTGTTAACAAAGAAAATATAGAAGAATCCAATCGTGAAGATGACGGGTTCTATATTCGCAATGGTATTGTTGTGATTATCAAAAATGCTGTTATCCCAGATGGGACAGTGATTTAAGAGATGTTAAAGGGGGCGAAAATTCGCCTCTTTTTTTTCTTTAAAATAATTATTTTTTGTAGATTAATTATGGATATTCGTCTGTTAGTTTTGGATATTGATGATACGATCGCGGGTAAATCTAATACGGTTAGTGATGGAGTTAAACAAGCGATTAAGTTAGCACAAAGTCAGGGAATTCGGGTGGCTTTAGCAACGGGAAGGATGTATTATTCTGCTAAACGGTTTCATGAGTTAATTGCTTCTGATTTACCCATTGTTGCTTACAATGGTGCTTGGATTCAATGTCCTTTAACGGGGGTTCGTCATCATCATTTTCCTGTGAACTCTGATATTGCTTATCAATTATTCGACTATTTTCAACAACCTGACTGGTTGGATAAACTAGAAATTCATTGTTATATCGATGATCGTTTATATGTACAAGAAATTACAGCTAAGACTCAAATTTATCGGCAACGCTCAGGTATTGAACCTGTTTTAGTGGAAGATTTGCGCTCTATTTTAGAACAAGAAACTACTAAAATTTTAGCCATTGGAGAACCTGATTCCATCGGTAATTTATTATCAAGTTTACAGCAAATTTATCCCCGTGAAAAACTTTATTTAACCCAGTCAACCTCTATTTATTTTGAAGCAACGAATCCTCAAGCAAGTAAGGGGTTTGGGGTGCGTTTTTTGGCCGAAGAACTGTTAGGAATCACCTCTGATCAGGTGATGGCTATCGGAGATAATTTTAATGATTTAGAAATGTTAGAATATGCAGGATTAAGTATTGCCATGGGGAATGCACCTAAACAGGTTAAGGAGGTCAGCCAATGGGTTGCTCCCGACGTAGAAAACGACGGTGTAGCTGTAGCTATTAAAAAATTCTTGTTAAATTAATGAAAAAGGGAAGCAACCTCTACCAATCAATTCGCCTTCCCTGGAAGCTAATATAGCAGATATACCTAAAAAATGGCAAGTCCCAGATTGCTAAAATTTTCTTGCCTCAGTAAACTCAACAGCACTGTGTTAAGAAATTTGTATTTATTGATGAATGTAAATGATAATCCAAGAGAGGATGGCAGAAATTTTCATTCGGTTTTGTCTGCCCCACAACTAAAAGATTTTGCCCAGAGTATCACAAATGTCAACATTTTGTTAAAAAAATATTTTTATATATTACTTTTTGTGAATAAAAAGCAAAAAAACTTGACTTTCTGCCGCTTTCTATTGTTGCCATAACCAAGTATCCATCAAGAATGAGCCTAATTTTAATTATTGTTAAGCTTCCTCAACAGAAAAGAGGTCTAAGACTTATCATCTATTACTGATGCTTTGCCTAAAACCTAATTCAAGCAAGCATATTAAACGCAATCACAAGAGAAGCAAAATATCCTATTTTTGCTAATCTTCTATTACACTGTCCTCAATAGGAAAACCCTAAAGTTTATTGTCGAGAGAGGAGAACCCTCATGGCAGACGTTACTGAGGCAAAAGCTAAGGTAACGGTCGATAACGATCCAGTCCCTACCTCGTTTGAGAAATGGGGCAAACCAGGACACTTCGACCGTACCTTGGCCAGAGGTCCCAAAACCACCACCTGGATTTGGAATCTTCACGCCGACGCACACGATTTTGATAGTCAAACCAGTGACTTAGAAGATGTTTCGCGAAAAATCTTTAGCGCGCACTTCGGTCATTTAGCCGTCATCTTTGTCTGGCTAAGCGGCATGTATTTTCATGGCGCAAAATTTTCTAACTACGAAGCTTGGTTAACCAACCCAACCGCCATTAAACCTAGCGCACAAGTGGTTTGGCCCATTGTGGGTCAAGGTATTTTAAACGGCGATATGGGGGGCGGTTTCCACGGTATTCAGATCACCTCTGGTCTGTTTCAACTGTGGAGAGCGTCAGGCTACACCAACAGCTACCAGTTATACTGCACCGCCATCGGTGGCTTAGTTATGGCTGGTTTAATGTTGTTTGCTGGATGGTTCCATTACCACAAAAAAGCTCCTAAGTTGGAGTGGTTCCAAAATGTGGAATCCATGATGAACCATCACCTTGCAGGATTACTAGGATTAGGCTCTCTCTCTTGGGCGGGTCACCAAATCCACGTATCCTTGCCAGTGAACAAACTGTTGGATGCGGGCGTTGCTCCTGGGGATATTCCTTTACCCCATGAATTTCTCGATGCCAGTAAGATGGCCGAGTTGTATCCAAGTTTTGCCCAAGGGTTAACCCCCTTCTTCACCTTAAACTGGGGAGTTTATTCGGACTTCTTAACCTTCAAAGGTGGATTAAACCCCGTAACCGGTGGTTTATGGCTCTCCGATACAGCACACCATCACTTGGCGATCGCAGTTCTCTTCATCATTGCTGGTCATATGTACCGCACCAACTGGGGCATTGGCCATAGCATGAAAGAAATTCTAGAGGCGCATAAAGGTCCCTTTACCGGAGAAGGTCACAAAGGACTCTATGAAATCCTGACCACCTCTTGGCACGCTCAGTTAGCCCTTAACTTAGCACTGTTGGGATCATTAACCATCATTGTGGCTCACCATATGTACGCCATGCCGCCCTATCCCTATCAGGCGATCGACTATGGAACCCAGTTATCTCTATTCACGCATCATATGTGGATTGGTGGGTTCTTAATCGTGGGGGCTGGCGCACACGCAGCCATCTTCATGGTTCGGGATTATGATCCGGCTAAGAACGTTAACAACCTCTTAGATCGGATGCTTCGTCACCGAGATGCAGTCATTTCTCATCTCAACTGGGTTTGTATCTTCCTTGGCTTCCATAGCTTCGGACTTTACATTCACAATGACACCATGCGAGCTTTAGGTCGTCCCCAAGATATGTTCTCGGATACGGCCATCCAACTGCAACCCATCTTTGCTCAATGGGTACAAAATATTCATACCTTAGCTCCTGGTGGCACTGCGCCCAACGCCTTAGCCACTGCTAGTTACGCCTTCGGGGGTGACACCGTAGCAGTTGCGGGCAAAGTGGCTATGATGCCCATTACCCTAGGAACGGCTGATTTCATGGTTCACCATATCCATGCTTTCACCATCCACGTAACCGCCCTTATTCTTCTCAAAGGGGTTCTTTACGCTCGTAGTTCTCGCCTTATCCCCGATAAGAGCGAACTGGGCTTCCGTTTCCCCTGTGATGGTCCGGGACGGGGTGGTACTTGCCAAGTATCCGGCTGGGATCACGTATTCCTCGGATTATTCTGGATGTACAACTCCTTATCTATCGTCATCTTCCACTTCAGTTGGAAAATGCAGTCTGATGTCTGGGGAAGTGTCTCTCCCGATGGTGCTGTCTCTCACATTACCGGCGGAAACTTTGCCCAAAGTGCTATTACCATTAATGGTTGGCTACGGGACTTCCTCTGGGCGCAAGCAGCCAATGTGATTAATTCCTACGGCTCGGCGTTATCAGCTTATGGCATCATGTTCTTAGCTGGTCACTTTATCTTCGCCTTTAGCTTAATGTTCCTCTTCAGTGGACGGGGCTACTGGCAAGAACTGATTGAGTCTATTGTTTGGGCTCACAACAAGTTGAAAGTTGCACCTGCCATTCAACCCCGCGCCCTGAGTATTATTCAAGGTCGGGCTGTAGGTGTCGCTCACTACCTGTTAGGAGGAATTGTCACCACTTGGGCATTCTTCCTGGCAAGAAGCCTATCAATTGGCTAATCTAGGGTAAAAGGACAAGGAAGACCTTCTTCCCTTCTGTCCTTTATCCTCTATCTTTTAAGATAAAGACGGCACTCAAACCGTTTTTCCCTCTTGTCGTTGACGACAAGGACTAATGACATCAGGAAATGAGCATCAGCCTCATTGTTTTAGACGAGGAGAATTTCCTAAAAAGCTATGGCAACTAAATTTCCAAAATTTAGCCAGGATCTCGCTCAAGATCCCACCACCCGTCGGATCTGGTATGGGATAGCCACGGCCCACGATTTTGAAAGCCATGATGGAATGACCGAGGAAAATCTATATCAAAAGATTTTTGCCTCCCACTTTGGTCATATCGCCATCATCTTCTTGTGGACCTCCGGCACCCTCTTCCATGTGGCCTGGCAAGGTAACTTCGAACAGTGGATTACTGATCCCCTCAACATTCGCCCTATCGCCCACGCGATTTGGGACCCTCACTTTGGTCAAGGCGCGATTGATGCCTTTACCCAAGCAGGTGCGTCTGCTCCTGTGGACATCGCTTATTCTGGGGTGTACCACTGGTTCTACACCATCGGAATGAGAACAAATGGTGATCTCTATCAAGGGTCTATCTTCCTCTTGATTTTATCCTCCCTGTTCTTATTCGCTGGTTGGTTGCACCTTCAACCTAAGTTCCGTCCTAATTTAGCTTGGTTTAAAAACGCTGAGTCTCGCTTAAACCATCACTTAGCTGGTTTATTTGGGGTTAGCTCCTTAGCTTGGACCGGACACTTAGTTCACGTTGCGATTCCCGAAGCTCGCGGACAGCACGTAGGTTGGGACAACTTCTTGTCTACTCCCCCTCATCCGGCTGGGTTATTACCCTTCTTCACCGGTAACTGGGGTG
>JASJBX010000259.1 GCA_030066295.1 Crocosphaera sp. | reverse complement strand
ATTATTACCCCTGCCATTCATCAAGTTTGGTTGCTATTTATTCCGAGTATGTTATTTGGTTTAGCGCATGGAATGGTGTTTCCTTCAACCCAAGCTTTATTAGGAGAATTAGCCCCTCAAGAATATCGCGCAGGATTTATGGCTGTTAATGCAACAGTTTTATCTTTAGGACAAGCTTTAGGACCTATTTTAGCTGGGGTAATGTTCACGATTTGGGGAATGCAAGGGGTGTTTTATAGTAGTGCTATTTTTGCCTTAGTTATTCTTATTTTCTTGACTTTTCTGCTTATAAAAGTTTCCCCTTTTCAAATATAAATCTTTCATTATCTTTTGCCACACTCAACTCAATTTTTTTGTTAACTTAATTCATTTTTGGAGGCATCATCATCATGTATTCTGTTCTCAATATAACTGACGATATTACGCACTGTGGGAATATTGGTCATGTTGTTAATGACTTTAGAACTATTTGTAATTTCGCCCATCAATATAATTTTAAAGGCATTAATATCGATTTTAGATATCTAAATGATCTTAGTCTCATTGAAGGGAAACAATTATTAGAAAAATTAAAGATAAAACCAGTTGCTTTTGATTTTCCTGTCAAATTATTTGCTGATCAAAAAGCCTTTGAGCAAAGTGTATTAAAATTTGAATCAGTGGCAAAAAAAGCTCATGAAATTGGTTGTCAGTTAACCTTATGTTATCTGCCTCCCTTTTCCAATGATCTCAACTTTAATGATCGATTTATTCAAACCAGTCATCGTCTCAAACAACTTAAAGATATCCTCAAACAATATGAGATCAAAATTGGATTTGAATTTATTGGTCCAACGGAAACTCGAAGGACGACAAAATATGATTTTATTCATACCATAGATGGAACTCGTGCCTTAATTGCCAGTGCTGAACTTTATGGGTATGGAGGGTTTAAATTAGATGTTCATCATTGGCAAAATAGCGGAGCAAGTTTACTCGATCTTCATCATTTAGATTTGGACTATATTCTCTATGTTGAATTAAATGATGGATTAGCTGGTTATGATATATTTACCATACCAGAATTTCAAAGAGAATTACCTTATGAAACAGGAGTAACAAAAGTCAAAGAGTTCCTCACCTTGCTTAATGAAAAAGGCTATCAAGGCCCTGTTGTTGTAGAACCTTGGAATGAAACTATCAAAAATATGTCTGTAAAAAAAGCAATTCAGACGGTCAAACAGTCTCTAGATCAATGCTTGGTTTTTAACTAAAATCTAAAAGTTTAACTTCATTTTTTGAGCAAAAGAATCAAAAATTTTGAATGAAATATACCATGAATACACCCAAGACAAAAAAAACAAAAACCTCCAAATTCAGCCAATTTTTTTACACTTTTTTATTACATCCTTTACTGATTTTAGGAAGCTTATCAACCTTGCCTCAATCAACTGTTGCCCAACCGAATCCTATCACAGCAGCACGACAACAGATTAACAGCCGATCCCTCAATTTAAAACAGTTTCACCGCACTTTTTCCAGTTCAGATAAAGCATTTTCTCAGGTGAATTCCGTGTCTGCTTTAAAAGATATTGAACCCACCGATTGGGCTTACGAAGCATTACGAAGTTTAGTAGAAAGATATGGCTGTTTAAAAGGATATCCTGATCTAACCTATAGAGGCAATCATCCCTTAAGTCGTGAGCAGTTTGCGGCGGGATTAAACGCTTGTCTTAATACCATTGAAAGCTTAATGCAAGAAAATGTTGCTGTTTTGAGAGAAGACATCGAAAAAATCAAAAGACTCGCTCAAGAATTTGAATCAGAGTTAACAGCATTAGGAGCAAGAATTGATAATTTAGAAGCAAGGGTTTCTTTTTTAGAAGACCATCAATTTTCCACTACCAGTAAACTGTTTGCTCAAGTTATTTGGTCAATTGATGAAGCCTTTGGTGATAAAATCGGGGAAGATCAAGACGAGTCACAAATGAGAATGGCTTATCGGATTCGTCTCAATCAAGAAACCAGTTTTACAGGAAAAGATATTCTCAGAACTCGTTTTGAAATTAATACCTTTCGGCCCCTTAATCTTACCACTGGAACCAATATGACACGATTCAGTTATGATAATAATTCCGGGTCACCAAACTTCCGCGAAAGTCAGGTACACATTCCTCATCTTTGGTATCGTACGCCCTTGGGTTCAGATGTTACCTTAACTGTGGGAACCGTAGGGATTGGTTACATCGATCTCTTATCCACTTTTGCCCCACCGACTGTTAATGATGAAAGTCGAGGCATTCCCTCTTTATTTGGGGAATATAGCCCTGTTTATCGTCGTGGTGGCGGTGGTGGTGGTATCAACTGGGATATGACCAAAAACCTGCAATTATCCCTAGCTTATGTCGGAGGAGATCCCAATGATCCCCAACAGGGAAAAGGACTATTTAATGGGACTTATCATACCATTGCTCAATTGGCGTTAAGCTTAGAAAAAGGACAAGTGGGATTTGCTTATTCTCGTTCTTATTTTCCTGCCGGTCGAACTGATTTAATGGGGGGAACCGGTAGTCTGTTAGCCATACAACCTTTTGGCAATAATATTGCTACATCGGGGGATTTTTATACCCTACAAGGGTATTATCAAATTACTCCCAATGTACAAATTCATGGCTGGGGGGGTTATGTTGATTCCATTGCCCAAAGTTCGGCGATTAGTAATATTTCTAATGGAGTGGGTGACTTGATTCCCACCTTTGTTAATCGGGGAAACCATGCCAGTATTGCTTATGGTGCCATCGGTTTAAGTTTTCCTGATTTAACGGGAGAAAATCATTTACCAGGGATTTTAATTGGTATTCCTCCCAAAGTAACAGCTAGTAATGTAAGAAGTCCTCAACTATTAGGCAGAGGGCAGGATACAGCCTATCATATTGAGGCATTTTATCGCATTCCTTTGAATGAGAATATTAATATTACCCCTGGTTTTTGGGCAATCGTTAACCCTGAACATAATAACTTCAATGAAACTCAATGGGTGGGACATATCCGCACCGGCTTTAATTTTTAACAGAAAATTGGGGAGTTTAGACACTCACTGCAACAAAATCATTACTGTTTAAATCGGTAGATTGAACCCCTTTGATAATGCCTATTTCGTTGTTATTAAACATGACAGACGTATCACTACCTACATCAGCTAAACTGAGGGAACCGTAGGTTAACCCATCGGCTAAACCAATCTGATCTATTCCTAATTCAAAATCAGCGATCGTGTCCGTTCCTTGATTGCTTTGTAGGACAAAGATATCACGGCCACCTTTACCGATAAGAGTATCATTTTCAGCCAGTCCTAACAGGTAGTCATTACTGTCTGTACCAACAATAGCGCGATTACCGGTCAAGGAGTCATACGCGGTTCCTTGTAATCCATTATCCCCATCCAAGGCTAAATAATTGATGACTTCCGTTGTATGAGTGGTTTCTTCATCAAAGGTGATATCTTCTTGGATGTGTACCTCAAACCCATTAGAAGTAAGATTTTGGAAACGTAAGGCAGAAGGATCAGAACCGTCATAGGTGGCAATATTAGCTAAGAGATGGGGAATATTGTTGAATTGACCCTCAAAATTAATGTTAAACAATTGATCCGTTACACTGTTTCCTGTACTGCCAACTTCCAAAGTGACCCCATTATTGCTGCTATAGCCCCCAGAAATAGCGACATAACCGATGGTTTCAGCGAGACGGGTTTCGGCGTTTTGTCCTTTGATTTCGTCTTCTTCCATCACCACTTCAAACCCGGTAGCGGTGGCGTTTTGTTGACGAGTTCGCACTAAGTCACTGTCGTTATCGGTTTGTACTTGACTAAAGATCACAGGAGTATCAGCAAAGTCGATATCAAAGTCAACGGTTTGCCAAGGGGTTAAGGTTCCGTTGGCCAGGTTCGCTGTTGCATCAGTGTTTAAGGTTCCCACTTCAAGAATGGTTCCGTCAGTCAGTTGATAGGTTCCGGCTTCAAAAACAAAATAACTCAAGGTTTCTGAGATATGGGTTCCGTCTTCGTTACTGGGTTCTTGAAGATAAATCTCGAAACTATTATTAGTGATATTAGCAATACGAGGGGTGGCCAGTTGATAGCCATTGTAAGAGACAGACGGGGCAAAAATAACCGGATTGTTGTAAGTTCGATCAAGGGTAATGGTTTGTCGATTATGATCGAGGGTGATGGTATTAGCTTCGCCGAGAGTGAACGTATCGGCTGTAACGGAATTAAACACACCTAAGTTAAACTCATCAGTAACCGAGTTTCCGATGCTATCGGTTGCCGTTACCGTAACACTAAGATTGCTAATATCATCAACGGTAGGGGTTCCCATCAGTTGAGTTCCATCAAAGGTTAACCAACTGGGTAAGGGACTACCATCGCTTAAGGCTACATTGTAGGTTAACGTATCCCCTGCATCTTCAAACGCCGTATCCACTGCCAGGTTAAAGGATTGATTAGACAGAAGGATTTGATCGGCGATCGCATTAATCACAGTGGGAGGTTGATTATCTAGGGTCACTGCTAAGAAATCATTACTATCTAAAGCCGTAATTGTTACCCCTTGCAGAATGGCTAATGACTGACTGTTGAAGCTAATAACCGTATCGTCACCCATTCCCGTTAAGGTGAGGGAACTGTAGGTTAAATCACCCGTTAACCCAATCGTATCGACCCCCAACTCAAAATCAGTAATAATATCCGTTCCTTGATCGCTTTCTAGAACAAAGATATCGTTTCCAGCTAAACCCGTCCGAGTATCATTTCCAGCCAGTCCGAGGAGATATTCACCGCTATCTGTTCCCATAATGATCGGATTTCCAGTAGCAGAATCATAG
Source organism: Crocosphaera sp. (assembly GCA_030066295.1). Taxonomy (GTDB): domain Bacteria; phylum Cyanobacteriota; class Cyanobacteriia; order Cyanobacteriales; family Microcystaceae; genus Crocosphaera. Next base: position 344 of record JASJBX010000259.1, on the reverse strand, counting down.
ACAAATCCTTGTAACAAGCTATTTCCATCAACGGCCAAATAATTGACCACTTCCGTTGCATGAGTGGTTTCTTCATCAAAGGTGATATCTTCTTGTACCGTTACCTCAACGCTATTAGACGTGAGATTTTGGAACCGTAGGGTAGAGGGGTCCGGTCCGTCATAGGTAGCAATATTAGCTAAAAAGTGGGGAATATTGTCGAATTCACCGGCAAAATTAATGGTAAACAATTCATGGGTCACACTGTCACCGGTACGACCGACTTGTAAGGTCACTCCATTACCACTACCAGAGGCAATGGCCAGATAACCGATGGTTTCAGCGAGACGGGTTTCGGCGTTTTG
>JASJBX010000015.1 GCA_030066295.1 Crocosphaera sp. | reverse complement strand
GTTTTACCTTTTACCGTACCATATACTATCATTATATCGTAATTACTGCGTTTCGCTAACCCCATCTAAATCAGATAGATTTTAGATGGGGACTGCGCTCAACGATTTTGTTCAACAATCTTCATTAAAAATGTTCAGGTTTTAGATGGGGATAACTTTTGGCCTTTGACACTCTCCTTACTAGAAGTAAGGAGATTCATAACGTATCCCTGACGGGATGTTATTGTCTTGTTATAAAGATAAAGATTCCGAGGGATTAGCTGGTTCTTCGGGGTCTGGATATTTGAGGGAATTAGGATAAGGAGATTCTAAGTTCGTTTCCCTCAACTCATCTACTTTTAAGAGGATTAAATACTCATAAAACGCTTGTAAGGTACACCAAGCAAACCCCGCCTTGCCGTCTAAAATTCCCCCTAAAATGAAATACATATAAAACCAACGAACCACGGGACGCAAGGGTATTCTTAGGGATAAATCTTTGAGGGCCCGTCTGCGTTCAACTTCAGTAGAACCAAAAAACAATTTTTTCCAATTGACCCCCCCTTGTTCTAATTGATAAAGGGTTTCTTTGGCTTCATCCGTAGAATAACGGTTATGTTTTTCAATCCAACGACTTAATCCCTTGCCACAGGTATAGTGAGGATAGGTTTCTTGGAGAAAGTCCACCGGGCCTGTGTAAATTTCTCTTTCTGTGTGGCCATAATCTCCAAACCACACCTGGCCTTTTTCAAACAAACGCATTTGATAACGGGGATACTGGGTACTGTGACGAATCCATTCCCCCATAAAGATCACCCGTTCTGCTACATAATAACCGATCGCTTCTTTCCTTCGACTGGCGGCCACACATTCGGCAAACAATTCTGGGGTCATGCGTTCGTCTGCTTCTAAAATATAGACCCATTTATTTTTGGTGGGGATATTTTTGAGCATCCAAGTCCGTTGTTTCCCGTGACTCTCAAATTCGTGTTGTACAACCTTTACGGGGTAACGGGAGGCGATCTCAACGGTGCGATCGCTACTGTAGGAGTCAACTACAATTACTTCATCGGACAAATTAATCACCGACTCGATACATTCGGCAATATCGACTTGTTCGTTATAGGTAAGAATATAGACAGAGATCATAAATTTTCAAGACTATTTTAAGCTTAGGGTCAAAATTTAAAGCAATTTGTTCTATGGGTTAAGTTTATCAAGGGAATTCAACTTTGTCTTTCCTGTTTCCTAATTTGTAACATTCCCCTCCTAATCGCTATAAAATAAATCTTAAGATACAGCACCAGGAGGTTTTTGTGGCACTATACGCGGACTTACATCGTCATTTGGGGGGTTCAGTGGTTCCCCGCATTCTTTGGCGATATTTCAAGCGTCATAACCCCGATATGGCGCAACGCTTCCCCGAATATCCTACTTTTGAGGAATTTTATACTCGCAAACGAAACACCCTGGATGAATATTTAGAACTCCATACTTTAGTCGAAAGCGTGCAAACGGAACACACCCTTCCTTACTTTATTTATCGTCTAATTCGTGGGGCTTATATTTTTGAAAATTTAGCTTATTTAGAGTTACGTTATACCCCCTATCTTCGCACACCAGAACACCTTAATCAGTCTCAAAGAATTGAGGCTATGACTAACATTGTCCAAATAGTGGGTAAAGCTAGTCAAGTGAAAGAATATCCCATTATTATCAGTCAAATTCTTTGTATGCACTCTCGTTTACCCTATGAGGTAAATAAGGCCATTGTAGATTTGGCTGCACAAATGCGGGACTATGTTTGTGCCATTGATGTCGCTGGTGGTGACTCCCATTATGGGGAACGGTTAGATGAGTTTATTGATCTGTACAAATATGCTCGATCTTTAGGGTTGAAAACCACCGGTCATGTTTATGAAACCCCTGATGGTTGTTACCCCGAACTATTACCCTATTTAATGAGAATTGGTCATGGTATCCAAATTCCTTTAAAATACCCTGAGTTATTACCCCAACTGGCCGAAGCTAATCAATGTTTAGAAGTTTGTCCTACTACTTATCTAAAAACAGGAACTTTGGAAAATTTATACGAGTTAAAAACCGTTTTTGATCGCTGTTTTGATGCAGGTGTTGATATTGCTATTTGCACTGATAATGCTGGACTCCATAATGTTCGTTTACCCTTTGAATTTGAGAATTTATTGACTCAAGATGTAATTGATTTTCATCAGTTACAAGCTTGTCAAGATGCAGCGTTTCGTCATGCGTTTGCTTGGCCTTATAAGGAACCTCCTGCTTCTTTATTAATTGGTTTACTCAAGGACAATTCTTCAGAAGAAGAACAAGAATTACTACCAGTTTAGTTTTAGGGTAGAGATGGTTAACTCAACCTCTCTACCTTAAATAAAATTCCTATAATCAACTAGCAAGAACCAGAAAGCATTAACTATGAATAACTTAGAAGTTGTCCAAAATTTATATAAATGGTTTTCTGAAAAAGAATTTGATCAAATCAGAACTATTCTCAGTCCAAATATTGAATGGATACAAAACAAAGGATTTCCTAATGGTGGTATTCATTATGGAATTGATCAAGTTTTAAGCGGAGTTCTTACTAACTTCAAAAAAGATTGGAAGTCATGGAATGCTATTGTTAATCAATGGTTAGATTGTGGAGATGCCATTATTTGTCTTGGATATTATCACGGAATTCATCGGATAACAGAAAAATCAATAAAGGCTGAGTTTGCCCATGTTTATTGGTTACAAGACTCTAAGATTTATAAGTTTCAGCAATTTACTGATACACTAATTATCCAAAAAGCAACGGAAAAAGAATAAGTAAAATTTTCTTCTCACCTAAACCATTAACTTGTCAAAAGTTTATCGGTTATCCGTACCTCACATCTCAAAACCCATGTACGGTACAATGTAAACAGTTATCCAACTTATCTCGGAAACCCTGAAAAGAATGAAATTCCCTCTACAATTTATTTATGATTGGTATCGTGGTGCAATTCGTCATCCTCAATATCGTTGGTGGGTAATTTTAGGAACGTTAGTCTATTTTGTCAGTCCGTTTGATATTTCTCCTGACATCTTTCCTATCGCTGGACAACTGGATGATTTTGTGTTGCTAACTCTACTGATAACTGAATTATTTCAAATGATAGTAGAAAGATTACAAAACCCTGATCAAGTAATTGTAGAAGATGCTCCAGAAGGTGAGACAATAGAAGTTGATGCGGTTTCTGTAGATGACAGTTCAAACTAGAATAAATAGACAAAAATCATGAGTGATTCTGCAACAATATTATTAGTGGATGATGAACCGAGTGTTAGAGAGTCGGTACAGGCTTATTTAGAATATAGTGGAGATTTAACTGTTAATGTTGCCAGTAATGCCACGGATGCTTGGGAAGTGTTGGGAAAAACAATTCCAGATGTCATTATTTCTGATATTATGATGCCAGAAGTCGATGGTTATCAGTTCTTAGAAAAGTTACGAGATGACCCCCGTTTTCAAGGAACTCCTGTTATTTTCTTAACTGCTAGAGGAATGACTTCTGATCGTATTAAAGGTTATAATGCGGGTTGTGATGCTTATTTGCCGAAACCCTTTGATCCCGAAGAATTAGAAGCAATTGTTAAAAATTTATTAGAACGTAAAAAAGTTAATGAAAAAGCAGGGAGTAATTCAGCAAAGTTAGAAGAAATTGCCCAAGAAATTCGCGAATTAAAACAACAACTGGGACAACAACAAAACACTTTAACCACCACCCCACCTCCCATAAAAATTGATTTAACCCCTAGAGAACAAAGTGTTTTAGACTTGGTTGCAGAAGGATTAATGAATAAGGAAATTGCAGCTAGGTTAGAAACCAGTGTGAGAAATGTAGAAAAATATGTCAGTCGTTTGTTTAGTAAAACAGGAACAAATAGTCGTACTGAATTGGTACGTTTTGCTCTAAAACATGGATTAACGGAGTAATTCTATAGTCTAAGTTATTAACTATATCTAATAATCTCTTATAACTTGCGAATTTAATATTTTATCTATGTTACTATTATGACTGATACAAAAAAGTCTAATTTCGTTGAACAAAGTATTAAATTCCTTGCTAGATATGCACCTGCAACAGCAAGCGGATGGTTATTTTTCTTATCGTTTAAAGATCGTGAATGGCTGAAAGTTATTATCTCTATTCCACCCATAATATTAAGTACAATTTGGGCAACTTATTCACAAGCATTTTTAGATCGGTTAACCGAAATTTATACAGAAGAAGGTAAAAAAGGGGCTGATGCTTTCAAAAGATTTACTGATAGTTTGATCGAAGCAATTAAATGGTTCATAGCAAAAACAGATGATAAGTATTTAAAATGCCAAAGTTATCCTTGTTACGATTATCAAATTGAAGGGATGAATCAATCTTTTATTCCTCAATTAGAAGAGATTTTTGTTCCTTTAGAATTAGACCTTAGTAGTGGTTTTAAAGAGTCTAATTTGTCTTACACTTCAGATATTAACACGAGTCAGGATAATGCTTTATCTATTTGGGATATATTAAACAGAGGAAAAAAGAATAGAACTTATCGACGCTTACTAATTAAATCTCAAGGAGGTTATGGTAAGACAACTCTTTTACGTCATATCACTTATTTATATACTCAAAAATGCCAAAGAAAAGACGTTCCTGAACTCTTACAAATTTTGTTAAGACTACGAAAATGGCAAACAGAAATTTATAAAGAAAATGCCCCAGATTTACCTACTTTAATCGAAAAATATCATATTCCTAATCTTCCCAATGGTAATGACTTTCAGTTACCTTCTGACTGGGCAAAAAATAATCTAGATAAGGGAAAATTCCTGATACTATGGGACGGTTTTGATGAAGTAAAACCTGAACTTCGTCAATCTATTAGTCAGTGGTTAGGACGACAAATGTTTAATTATCCTAACAGTTTTTTTATCCTTACTTCTTAGTTTTCAAAATTATTTAGCTGCAAAAGAAATTCAACGAACTAATCAAGAAAATTTAATTTTAACCCATTGGCAGGACTCAGATATTTGGAAAGAAACCACCCGTCTTTATGTAGCACAATTAAAAAATCCTAGTAATTTTATTCGTCGTCTTCTTGAGATTGAAATACCAGAATCTATTAATTTAGCTTATGAATGTTTTAAAGAAACCTTTTGTCAACTTGACCCTAAAGTAGAAGTGAGATTGCAGTCTCTTGTACAATATGTACGTTACCGGAAACTAGAAGAACTGCTCAAAAATAAACAATTTAAGGAAGCTGATTACGAAACCTACAAGTTAATGATTGAAACTGTAGGAAAAGAAGAAGGCCAAGAGTTTAATACTGAAGATTTTTCTACCTTTCCTTGTGAAGACTTACGCACTCTCGATCAACTTTGGGCAAAATATAGTAATGGCAAATTTGGTTTTAGTATACAGCAGAAAATATGGCTTGAATGTGGTGGCAAAGTGGATTACAATACAGAACATCAACTAGGTAATCGTCTAGGTTGGTGTAAAGACGGTAAATGGGTGAACTTGAACTATTCAGACCTTTCTTTTAAATTACTTAAGACTACACCAGTAGGACATCTTCCTATAGTTTTAGGTCATGATGGGAGTGCAGGTTTAGGAGTTTGGTATATTGAAATTCGTTCCTCTCGCATAACAACTTGTGATGTCTGAAATATCCCGATCAAAACCCATTATGAAGTATAACTTTTCTGTTTTTTCACAGAAGAACACTCACGAATTTAACACAACAGGTTCAATAGAAATTTGTAAACCCAAAGCAGAGATAATTTTGTTTATAGTTGAAAATTGAGGGTTTCCTGAATCTGAGAGTGCTTTATAAAGACTTTCTCTTCCTAGCTCAGTTTCTGCTGCTATCTGACTCATTCCTTGATTCGCTTTTATAACATTTCTCAGAGCAAGATAAAACTCTTCAGGTGAACCTTCATTTAAGGTATCATTGAGGTATAGAGCCACATATTCTGGATCTTGTAAATCATTGTTCAAGCTTTCTTGCATACTTTTGAGCTTCATCTTTATATTCTCTCCATAATTTCTTAGCTTCGGTAATATCTTTTTTTTGGCTACTTTTATCGCCACCTCCAATAAGAACAATAACTGTATTTCCGATACGGGCAAAATAAACTCGGTATCCTGCTCCAAAATGCAGTCTGAGTTCATAAACACCCTCTCCTACTGATTCAGTATCCCCAAAGTTACCCAGTGAAACACGGTCTAAACGCCGTCTTACTCGAACTTTAGTCACTTTATCTCTAATAGAGTCGTACCATTGCTCAAATGGGACTTTTCCTTCATCAGTCTCTAAGAGCTTGATGTCGATAATGGGTTCCATAAGAAAATTGTATCTTACAAGATACAATATAGATTAATGAACTTGAGGAAGTCAATGCAAAATCCTAACTTTATCTACAATTTTATCAACTCTATTATGCTTGTTTTTAATCTTTACTCAACCAACCTTTATTTAAACTCACTTCACTAAATAAGAAAGAGTCAGGAACTTGGTACTGTTCATGACTCTCTATTAATTCTATACAATTTAATAATACAGTTAATATAAACTCGGGGATGTCTTCAATTCCTTGAATAATTGTCTGTTTGTTGTTCATACTCAATACCCTAACTCGTTAATTGCTGCAATCATCAGCAGTAGTGTCTTTAAGCTGCTGCTTTAATTGCTGATTGCGTTTTTTAAGCTGTCTTAATCTAGCAGATGCTAGGCGACTCTTCTCATTACGCCGATTCATGTTACGGGGAGACTCCCACGATTTGATTCGCATAATTCTCTTTTTTTTGCTTCATATATTACATTATATACTACGATTGCGTAGTATGGCATTTTTTTTGATAAGAAAATCTTATAGTATAAATTTGTAACCTACTTTACATATTTCGTTTTAACTGCTCTAACTCATCATCCAATTCCCACTTTTGAAACTCTGCCTCTAGGGGATCATTGGCTTTATTATAGGTACTGTAATTAATGGTTTGATTCCATCCTTTCGTATCATAATTAGCTTTTGCTTGAGCAGCTTGAGCTTGTCTTGCCTTAGCTTGTAATTCTTCCTTTCGCTGTCGAATTTGAGTTAATAGGGTCTTACCGTTGGCAATTTGTTGTTTTGCTGCTTCCATTTGCCCCCATAATTGATTACCTTGACGCAAGAGAGCGGCCTCTCTTTCTTGGGCTCGTTGAGCTAAATCTAACCGTCCGGCTGCTTGAGCTTTTGCCACTCGTTGGTGCCAACTTTGGATTTCTTCGGCGAGGGATAAAATCTCAGATTCGAGACGTTTTTTTTGGCCTTCCTTTTCAATAATTAATTTTAAAGCTTCTCCTTCTTGCTCTTTTAACTGTTCTAAGAGAGCTTGTAATTCTAGATGGGGATTATTTTTCAGGAATTCTTCTAAGCGTGTTTCTAGAAAGCGACTGAAATCGTCAAAAATACTCATATAACAGATGATAAATTCAAATTCTCAACTAAAAAGCTTGTCCGACTTCTAAATATTTAGTTTGACCATTGTGATAGATAATGGCTTTTTGATTTTGTACTCCCATCAGAATACCACCACTGCTCCCCACTGCTTCTCCAATTTCAAACCGTCGACTAATACCGTTGAACGTAAAAATAGCGGTTGACTGTTGCCCTGACTCCAAAACCCCCACCAATTGATGGCCGGTATCTTGAGGAAGTTGGCTATTGGCAGCGATTTCTGGAGGAACCGGAAAAGTATTGCCGTTTGGGTTTAGAGGAGGAACATTAGACGGTTGAGGGGTAGCAGAAGGGACAGGGGGTGCCGGGGGAACATTATTGCTAGGAGAAGAAGGGGGTTGAGAGGGTGCAGCCGTCGAGGCGGATGAGTTGGGGGGATACATCGGTACATAAATCCGTTCGACCACCTTTTCGGGAGTGGGGGGTGCGGGGGGTTGAATGGCTACGGTAGAGGATTTTTTGTCTTGAGGGTTAACTAAAGTTTTTTCTGTTGACGGTTGATTGAGAACGTTGAGAGATTGTTGTAAATAGGCAATAAATTGAGCATCGGCAGCATTGGGAGTTGATTTTGCTGTTTTGGGTTGTTTTTGCTCAAATATACCGTAGACAACCCACATCGACGCCAATAAACAGTAAACACTAGCAGCACCAAAAAGGATTTTATCCAAGTGTTTTGGAATTTGGCGATCGCTTTGAGTTGAATTCACTGATTTTCCCCCCACTTTCCTTGCAGTAAATCACGTTGTAAAAAAACAATTAATAGGTACATCTATCCTATCAATTGTTTTCTAATTAGAGTTATGTTGACATACTCCACTCCCTGAAGTGAGTGGATTCTCCAAGCATCACTGCGAAAGGATTACTGGCTCATTCAGACCGCTTAACTATCTCCACTCTCGCAGTAGCTAGCCATAGGCGGGGCTGTCCCCAGTCGTTCAGGTGGTTGGCCTCAGTTTTCGGATGACCGACGATACTGTTTATTGAGAATTTGGTTTTTTTTGAACTTTGGTACTTCTTCCGTTTCCCTAGCTGTTTTTGCTGTGTTTTCGCCACCACAGGTTCTTAGTTTCGACCTTCTCGGAACGCTTTGCCTCTAGAATTTTCTAGCCTACGCAGTAGGGGGTCGGGGATTTCAACCAACGACATTCTAACATAAATTTCCCTAACTATACGCCGTAAACGGCGGGGCTTTAAACCCCTAATTTTTCGGTAAACAACGGCAGCCCCCCCAGATGGCTGCCGTTGTTTGACCGGCAAAGAACAGTGAGTCCCTAGCAAAGCACAAGCAGCAGCCGGGGTTAACCACGCCAAACTCGATCCCTGAACCCCCGGCACTCTCCCCGGTGGCCTTGGGATTCTAGGTTTTGGGATTCTAGGCTTTGGGATTAATCCCCCTAAGCCTGACCCCCCCGGAAGTGGTAGCGCATAACTCATTAAGCAAAGATTCCGTTAGGGGTGTCGGTTGCGTCCCCAATCGGTTGCACAGCTAGCCAGGGATTGACAATGAATTTGTACTCCTTAGCAACTCTGGTTACTAGGGTGCAAATCACCTGTTCCTCAATCATGTTCTCATTGACGATCTGGTTTCCAGTCCAGTGATTGATGGAAAGACTCCGAATAGCTGAGCCATCATTTTCAATTCCGGTGGTGAGGAAAGCAGATGGATGATATCGGTTATATAGAGCGTGGGTACAGAGATCAATGATCTGTTCTACGTGGTCACAACCATCTATCAAAGCATTAAGACTTGCAGAACGAAGCATATTATTATTCCTGAGTTTATTTTTTAGTTTATTCTTGATTATTTCTGATGGCAACTACAGGAAATATCTATTTTCAGTAGTTATGCTGATAGCCTACAAGCTAGACTATGGGTACATTGTAGATAGTTGCTCATTAGATTTGATAGTTAGAGACTACAGATTTAAAAAAGAAAAACACTTAAATCTGTAGTTATTTTTTTTTCTTGAAAGAGGATTTCAAAATGACAGTTGGTGGTAAAGCTAAAGTATTAACAGCGCAACAATGGGCTAAGCTCGAAAAAGTTGGACAATCGACAACCCATCAGACAATCTGGGCCCTGTTGAGGATGACCGCTTGTCGTTCCCAGGAAGCACGTCTCCTGAGAGTAAAGAATGTATACAGAGATCCCGTTAACCGAATTGTTCACGATGACATTCATTTTCCCAAACAGATCCGGAAAGGAAAAAAGCGTTCCGTTGATGTTCCGGTCACTACCCAGTTGAAAAGTTACTTAGAAAAATATCAACCACCGGAATCAGGCTATTTGTTCCCCTCCCCTCGCAATCCCGATAAGCCCATATCCTATGAGGCCATCTACAAGTATCTGAGAGAAACTTGTGAGAAAGCGGGTATGGGTACACAAAAAATCGCCACCCACTCAGGTAGACGATCCTGGATAACCAAGGCTCACGAATCTGGGATGAGTTTAGAAGCCATTCGGCGAATTACCGGACACATCAACTTAGAGAATCTGAAGCCTTATATTGAGATTGATCAATCCTTTTTATGTGAGGCCATGGAGAACGTGGTGATCTAGGTCAGTAACGATATTCGCTTGTCAGGGAGTTGGTCGGGGTAAAGCGTGACCGATTCCCCCCAATGGCAACGAGCCAAATTATCCGATAATGAAATTAATTATGGAGTTTTTCAAAAGTGATGAGTAAATTTGACCAAGCGCGCTTGGAGCGATTAAACAAAAAAATCGAACGAGAAACTAATCAAAAAATCATCATAAGTATTATCGTCTTTATTCTTGATTTTGTGTGGTCTATCTTTATTTTGTTTGTTTTCACCAAAGTCCTATTTTTCCTTGAGATTTTTTGATTTTAAATTATTGCAAATTGATTAATTCGATAAAGCTAGGACAAAGGATGTCTTAGCTTGTCCCTGAGATAGTACGCTCTAAACCATATTACAAACACATATCCCCCAACTGTCCAAGTTTTTAACGAGTTCAATAGGGTTAAGCCCCCACAAGAGGCTGTGTCAAACCGGTGATCTGTAGCCTTTCTGTAGTGTACTACTGCGCTCTGTAACAGCCTAAACTTCCTCACCATTCCTTAATCCATTTGATTATTTTTTCTAGTGCCACATCTTCCCTGATCCAGGATTCAACTAATTGCTTACGTTTTATCGCCAAAGGGTTGCAAGTATTCCCCCCTTTGATATGAATATGTTTGACTTTATTATTTTTCCGATAGGAGAAGCGATAGTATTTATTCGACTTACTTGCCGTTCCCCCTGGTTGGTATTCGCTAACAGATTTTTCTGTTATACTTAGGTTGTTATCGAATAGTTGATCCGTTTCCTCGGAATCCTTATCTAATGAGGCTTGAGAGGTGTTATCGAATACTTCTGGGTGGCTGTCAACTTCCCAATCATTGAAGCCCCTTTCAGGTATTCGATAACAGGATTGATTATCGTTGTTATCGAATAATTTTAGCTGTTCCATCTGTTAGTTTGACTCTGAGAGCGCGTCGATTAAATTACTGGCATTACTGAAGATAGAGGTAGAGTAATTCGGGCTAACATCAAGTTTTATGGTTATTTTGATGTCAGGACTAAACAATATATGCAGCCCATTAAAACCTTCAATTTCTGCTAACACCTCACCAAGTAGCAGAATCGCTCCAGTTTTAGAAAATGAGGTTAGCAAGTTGAGAGTATTATCAGCGTGAATAAAGAAATTTTCTAGGAGAATATTTTGAGGATAGGGGAAAAGTTCACGGGTAAAATTAGTCTGGTAATCTTCTGTGGGAAGCAAGACTAAGCTTTCCTCAAAACAGAATAAGCACTTAAAGTTTAAGGTTTCAGGAATCGCGGTTAAGTCGGTGGTGGCAATAATCCCGTGGCAATTTTCGCAGTAGTAAATATTTAGATTGGTCGGTGTTGTTGAAAGTTCAAACATAACAATGATAGGAGTAATGGTAATAGATATTACTGGTAACGACGGCATTACCAATTAATGACAATAGTTATAGATCAATGCTGATCAAATAAAACCATAATATTAAGACCACAACAGCATAAATGAATAGGTACACGGTGAATTTCAAATTAGTTCGTTAATAAACATTTCTTCAGGTTCATAGTTCATGAATAGCCATTGTTCGTTGAGATGAAACCAAAAAATAGACGGTTGTCCAGTCACTTCCTTGAAGACCTCCCCATGATTGATCAAGGATTTATAGAAAGCATGAAAGCCCAAAAGAAAAACACAAAGCATTATTTTTGTGTACGGATAATAATGCCACACAATCTGATGTTTGCTCGATTTAACTTTATTCATTTAGATTTTCCTTTCAATTTCTAGTGATTGACAATGTCGACAATATTCTAAGTTATTGCTATTTCTAAAATGGAATGTCGTCATCTTCATTCATATTAAACCAGCTAGAGGATAAGCTAATCCAAAAAAAATCGACTCTATGTTTCCATTCTAAGTATTTTATCCACTCTTCTAAGTAGCGGAAAAACCTGACGTGACCTAGACAAAAAGTTTTCAATTTCCTAACAAGCATTAGCAAAATGTCAATCATTTTTTGTCTATATCGTTTGTGAATCCGTTTCATTCTTTTGATCTCTTCTTACTAATTTTTTCAGGATTTACCACTTTTTAGTCCCCGAATTGGGGTGGATGGATGTGGCCAGAACACACACCGAGGGGGGTTTGAGGTGGTGGAATTTTTGCCCTATATATAAGGTGTAATTTTTTCCCTAGGGGTTGGGAGTTTTTTAAAACTGACCCCCCGCCCCGTCATGGAAATTCCCACGGCTCACCCCAAGCCCCCACGGATCGCCCCCAATTGGAGACGACCAGGAAGGATGGAAATAAGCGATCGCAATTTTTCTCGGACATCGGTATGATCAAAGTGGATTTTTCAGAAGTATTCCGGGCCCCCCTTGGGGCCTGGGTGAATCATTACTGATCAGTGGGCTGATCATCTGGGATTCCCGATACATCAATCCCTAGAGATTTCATAACGGTTTTAGGCGACTTATCAAGCAAGCGACACATATCCGCAAAAATCTTAACCCCTGGCATTTTTTCCCCCGAAACATAGTATTTAACGGTTGAATATGCAGTATTAAGAGCTTGTGCGAATGATTTTTGTGTGTAACCGGCTAACTTGATAAGGTCTTTCAATGATGGGTCTGTAGTAGGTGTGTTTTTCTCCATTATAACTAAAAAGTCCACTATCGAGGCTTGACTTTTTAGGAAAAGTCCTTTATAGTGGCTTATATAGACAACAGTAAACCAACCAACCAAGGGGATCAGGTGTTATGTATCCATAGCTGGTTGATGGTTCTAACTCTAGTCTTGCAGGTCGCTAGTTAGGGAGGTTTTGCTTATACACAGCCGTTTTGCCGTTTTCTAGAAGTACAACATTGAACGTTATTTGTTAGAAAAAAAATTGACAGTTAATAGGGGATTCATTCTCCTTTTTTCCTCATGCTTTACTATCTTTTTACTTGTCATTCTTGTCATTCCCATACCACCATCAAGGGTCACAAGAACATTAACCAACTAATAGAAACGGGCTTTCATCAATGTAGCCAATGTGGGATGAAAAATCCCTACGATGAAATGGACTTATACGATGATGAGCAGCCCGAAACACCTAAGATCACTGGTTCTAAGGCTCATGCTTGGGGCATTGATAATGACGCTATGCCTAGTAAAGAAGATATGGAAGTCTATCAGGAAGACTTAGAAGGTATCGAAGACTGGCAACAGTTTGTCCTTGAAGAATTCGAGACTTCTGAGGACTTAACCCAAGACGACAAATACGGTTTTGATGATGCTGTAGCACAGCTTAAAAGTCATCAGTTTGTATGGGTAAAGTTTGGGGTATGGGCTTTCCAGTTCAAGCTCAAACGATTCTATAAATACCATTACAAAACATGGAGGGAATTCTGCGAAAAAGTCTTACATCAGTCCTATTGGTACGTCGACAAAATCATCAAAGCAGTTAGGGTCATTAGGGATCTAATCTGTGCCGGTTTTAAGGTATTACCTCAAAATGAGTATCAATGCCGTTTCCTTACCAAGTTTTGGGGGGAAGAGTTGATCGAGAACTGGGGGATGATCGTTGATGCAGTCGAACCTCATCTTATTACCTCAGACCTGATTAAATCTCGTTTTTGTAGCAGGGAAAAGAGGGATGAGAAATGGCTGAAAGTTGACGGCAAAGCCTGGGAAGAATTCGAGTATAAAGCCCGTTCTAAGGGGTTAGACCCGAAAGAGATTATCGAGAACATTATGGAAAATTGGGAGGCAACCGAAGACGAAGAAACTACCGACGAATTAGACGATGATTAACTGGAGGATCTGCTTATTGAAAAGTTAGAAGCTTGGCAAGCGGACTTACAAGCTTTGATTGAAGAAAAAGACCGCGCTGATAATTGGTTCACTAAGTTAATTTTATGGAGTTTTAGCAATGACAGAAGCCCCCCAGTTTCGGGTTTTTCTTAAGGATAGTTCTGAGAATTCAGACTTAACCCACCTCTTTTCTAACGGGATTCCTTGCAGGAATTATTTAGCAACAGATTACAACAAATTAGTACCTCAAGATTTTGTTTTTGTGCTTGATTACACTTGCTGTAATGAGTTTCAGATCAAGGCTTTATTTAAGGCATTAGGAGAAGAACACGAGTATAAACAATTAGACCTAGACCACCATCCTTATTACATAGAATTTGAGGGCGAAATGACGGTAATTGATAGGGATGGCAAAGAATGGGATTTAGACATACTTAAGCAATCTTAGATTATGACAAATCATGCTAAAAAGGTTGTAGATATTAACACCTTTATCGATGGACAATTAGCCCATATATTGATAATGGGTTTACAGCAAGCCTTGTTCATTGAGAATGAATCAGAACCAAAGCTTAATGATTACATTTTAAAGTTAGCTGTTAAGTTTATTGATGCTCTAGCTATGGGTAATTCTACCTTAAAAGAATGCTATCTGACTGGTTTCCCTTGTAAATACCTGAAAACAGCAAGAGATCAGCTACACCTTGAATAATCAAAAATCCATTACCTAGAAAGCCTTAAAGGTAATGGATCTGATGGGAGACTGTTTAGTTTTTATACACCACATAATAGGAGTATAACATGACCACGCGATATCTGGCTTTAGTGTTAGTTGAAGTTCCCAGTCATGTCGAGAAAACGAAATATGCCGGCTGGTTTTACGCCGTGTCTATCGAACAAGCTTCCCTCAGAAATGGGCTACTCGAAGTCGTCTTTTCAAATGGGGATATCAAGGTTTTTAATCAAGACGAAACCGACGACATTTTGACCGATTGTGGGGAAATAATTAATCGAGCCTTATGGCAAGAGAACCCCATCCCAGGCTCAAGCATTAAACCTTTAATTAATGAAGATTAACCCATGAAAATAATTGTAACTCAAACCAAACAAGTCAGACCATATGAACCCAGAAAAATCGAAGTTCATATTGATACTCAGGAAGAAAACCTAGAAGGTGATTGGGAAGACTTCGTTAAAACCATTGCCGAATCCCTAGACCGCATTCTCTACCCTGAAAGATACGATCAAACTGAGGAACAAAATGACGATACTATCATTGACTTTTAACTCGTTCTCACTCCTTTTCTAGCATAGTTCACCTTTCGTATCCTACCTACTCTTAGAAGTAGGGGGACTAGGGGGGGTTAGCTACCCTTTCCCTGATGGGGATAATTCTGTCTTTAAAACTAAATAGACGATGCTGTCTTAAAAGGTTAATAGACGCTATCCCCATGATCCTTTTAGCCTTGCTGTCTTCTACACTAATCAGCCGTTTCGGGCTTTGGGTATTAAAAGACGATAGGGATTAAAAGGGTCAAAACTATACCCTGATACTGTTAGAAAATAATGGACAATCAAATCATTGTAGGCTTAGATATCGGTTGCTATAAATGCGTGGCTGTACCGATGAGTTTTGATGTTTTGATGACTATCTCGAATATCCTATAACCAAGGCAACTGATTTTTATGATCAAGCTTATTTCTACGAGATAGAAACTAATTTGGCGCACCTTGAAAAGTTAATAAGTTTAGGGGACATTTTTATAATGGAACCCACGGGGAACTACTCAAAACTATGGGTCAATAGTTTGCTGGATGCTGGGAAAGAAGTCCGCTTCATTAGTAACAGAGACTTAACCAGTTATCGTAAGCTTTGTCGATGGGACTATAAGGATGATGAGCATGACGCGGTAGCCTTGGCTTATTGTGGTTGGCTTAACCTTAATAACCCTTCTGCTTTCCTTTCTTTAAAATCCCCTGAGATTAACGCAACCTATCAGTTATTCTTAGAACATGAACGGATTAACCGGGAGTTAAAGCCACTGGTTAACCGCGCTCGTAATTTACTGCATACGGAATTCCCAGAAGCAAAAAATAGCAAGTCTGAGTCCTCATGTAAAGTAGACGGGATCTGGTTATTTATTAGTAACAGTAATCAGCATCCTGGGTGGCGTAAAGTTTGGATAAGAAAGATTAAGAAATCTATAGGGACTGTACAAAAATGCGGGTTTAGCCCCCAATTAGTCAAACTAAGCGAGCAAATTGTTAGATTGAAAGAGCGTAGAATTGAGATTAAAAAGGCTTTTCAGGCGTTTTTAGCTAACCCTAAATACGAGTTCTATAATGAAGCTTTCGATTGTTTTAACCTTGGGGTTTACGATCGCATAATCATCCTTTGTCAGATTTACCCGTTCGAGCAGTTCATTGATACCAATGGCAGGGAGTTAAGGAAGATCAAGCCCCGGAAGTTCGGCAAAAGTGGAAAACCAATAACGAAACGAGTGGGGCTTAGTCGGTTCCATGCCTGTTTGGGGAAAGCTGTTAAGCCATGGGAATCGGGGAAGAAAAAGGGACACATCGTCACGGGTTCCGTTTTAGCAAGAATCCAATTGTACCTTTGGGCGAAGCGCACCATGGCCATGTCACCACCAAAAAATCCTAAGCCACGGATCAAGGAATTGTACGATCGCTACCTCAATGATATTCAGGCTAAGTTCACTAAGGACGGGAAAATTGCCCCTGACCACTCAGGCAACAACTCACTGAAACAATGGGGCAAAGCTCGTGTAGGGGACAAATTGGTTAAGCTACTTTTCAAAGAACTGATCGGGGCTTATCGTAGACATAGGGAATAGCAACCACGAAAAAAGGGAGGCTCAACGCCTCCCCGTTTGGTGGTAAATAAAGGAAAAATATTTTACACTAACCAATGCCACAAGTTTCTCAACAAGAATTAATTGCAGGGGCAAAACAAGGAAAAGTTGTCAGTTTTCCCACCGATACGGTTCCCGCTTTGGCTGCTTTACCTCAGTCTGCTTCTCTCATTTTTGCAACCAAAAAACGACCCCCTGATAAACCTTTAATTTTGATGGGTTCCTCTCCTGATGCTATTTGGAAATATGTGACAGGAACCCCCGAAGAATTTCAGATATGGGAAGGGGTAATTAAGCAATATTGGCCGGGTCAATTAACCCTTGTTTTGCCCGCTTCTGACTTAGTTCCTCAAGCCATGAACCCCCTTGATCCTACTACTATCGGGGTACGTATTCCTAATTCTACTATTGCCCAGAATATACTGAAAGAAACGGGCTGTTTAGCTACCACCAGCGCAAATTTATCGGGGGAACCCCCAATAGAAAACTTACGTGAAATTGCGATAAAATTTTCTGATGTTTTAGTCTTAAATAAAGACCCCTTAAAGAATCAGCAAAAATACCCTAGTGGTTTACCTTCCACTGTGGCAAAATGGACAAGTACAGGATGGAAAATTTTGCGTCAAGGTAGTATTCAATTAACGGGGAATGAATAATGGAAGACATAGAAACCCTACAAAAAGAACTAGAAGTGACTCAGTTGGCTTATGGAATGACAGCGCAAATTAATCAATTTAAAAGTGGTTACTTAGCGAAAACAGCCCACGAATTACGTTCTCCATTAAGTAGTTTAATGGGGTTGCATCAATTAATTTTAGGAGATTTATGTGAAGATCCCCAAGAAGAAAGAGAATTTCTACAACAAGGGTTTGAATCTGCTAAAAAATTAGTGGAAATTATTGATAGAATTGTTACTATTTCTAAGATTGATTATGGAATAATTGATCTAAATCTTGAAAAGATTTGCTTAAATCATGTTATTAACGAAGTTTATGAATTAACTGAGTTTCAAGCAAAAAATTACAGTTATCAAATTGAGTTAAAACAGCCTGATACTGACATTTTTATTCAGGGAGATAGAAATCGTTTAATTCAAGGATTAACTTGTTTAATCGATACCTCTCTTAATCTGATGGAGAAGGGCAAAATTATCATCACAACTCAATTAAATGAAAGAGAAAAGATTGCGAAACTCCTGATTGATATTCCCTGTTCTCTTCAACAGTGGGAAAAACAACCAGAAGATTTACAAACATCTGAGTTAACCTTAGCTTCGCTCAAAAAATGGAGCAATAACTTACAATTGTCGCCAGCTATGACCTTGATATTATCTCAAACATTATTAGAAAAAATGGGAGGAAATTTAACAATTTCGGATATTTCCTCCGACAATGAACCAGAAACCCTTACACGCTTACAGTGTCTACTCCCTTTGATACTTCTATCATAGAATCATTGCCTAAAGAAATGGGGTTAAGATCATAGGTATTTTGTAAGACCATTGTGGTCGATCTATTTTCTTGAAAACCAATTTTTTGATAGAAGTTTTGTTGATAGGTTGTCATGAGATAAACCCTTTCCACTTGACTCATTAAAGGATGACTCAAAGCGGTTTCTACTAACTTACGACCTAAACCCAAACCTTGGTATTCTTTATGAATAACCACATCCCAAATAGTTGCCCGATAAACCCCGTCAGAGGTTCCACGACAAAAACCAATCATTGTTTTATCATCCCAAACTGTCACCACGGGATTACTATTAAGAACGGCAGTTTTAAGGTCATTTATGCTTCTTTCTCTAGCCCAAAATGCTGCTTGATTAAACAACATTTGTAGTTGTTGATAATCAACTTTTGACTTTTGCAGAGAAAACTGAATATTACTACAATCCATTGTGAGTAATTCCTATGAATGTTAATCGAAAGACTGTAGGTTGAAAGAACAACCCAAAGGAAAAGAACTGATCTGATTACTTTTGAGACGCTAAGAAAATTGTAGCGAATTTTACAAAAAAATCAATGGCCTTCTGAGTGAGTTTGTGTGTATTTCTTGACATTTATGGAACATCTGACAATTCTTCCCTGTCGTTGTCTATGGTGGTGCTAATACTTGATTAAACCTCATTTACCTCGGTTTTCTGGCTAAAAAGCCGAATTAAGCCTTTATGGACTACCATAGCAGTTAAATTGTCAATAACGACCCGATGGCCAGAAATTGACTGAAAACAGGCTGTGTTCAAAACCCAAATATTTAGTATCATCAAGACGAAAACTTACTCATCTTATTTTATCTCATCGGTTTTAACCAGGATATGTTAGTATTGTCCTCCCCTGCAACGTCCCTAGACCCATTACCTCCGTCCGTTTCTGGAGAATATTGCTGTCGTCGTCCCCTCAATTTATATAATTGTGCCACAGGGAAAGAGTTGGCAACGCAAGCAGCTATAGGAAGACACCTAAAGCTACTAGAAACCAGTGTAACCAATCAATTTGTAAAGGTTCAATTATGTGAAGATGGTTACTCAGCTTGGTTATCTTTAAACGATTTACAGACTTTAGATTGTGCTGCAGAAAGTTATCAGTTTAAAAAGATTTCTCGTCAGGAAATTGAAACAAAGATACCTACTATTATCGATTTTACTAAAGCAGCAATGCAGCAACCTAACTATTATTTGTGGGGAGGAACAATAGCCCCAAATTATGATTGTTCGGGATTAATGCAAGCTGCGTTCTGTGCATCGGGAATCTGGTTACCTAGGGATTCCTATCAACAAGAAGCCTTCGTTAAAAAAATTTCTTATGAGGAATTATTACCAGGAGATTTAATCTTTTTTGCTAATACTAGAGTTGATCATGTTGCCCTTTATTTAGGTAATGGTTATTACATTCACAGTTCTGGTCAAGAGGTAGGAAGAAATAAAATTGCCATTGACCCTCTATGTAATCAAGGGGATAAAGTTAGCACTTATTATTATGAGAAAATTTACAGTTTTGGGAGAGTTATGGAAAGTTATTGCCCCTAGACTATCATAGAGAAAGAAGTTAAGCGATCGCTAATTAATCAAAACACTAGTGGATCATATCTTGCCTTTTCAGGCAGAATGTTTATGATAGCAACTTTCGTGGAGTTGCATCCCAACGCAGTCAAGAACTATAGATTCTGACTTTTGACTTCTAACTTCTGACTTCATTAAAGGGACGCTATGGACTTAATTTTATGCCATCAGACGGTTGATTTTGACGCATTAGGGGCCGCCGTCGGTTTGTCTTGTCTCAAAGTAGGAAGTCGCATCGTTTTAACGGGTGGGGCCCATCCAACGGTTAAGGATTTTTTAGCCTTACACCGAGATGAAATTCCCCTTATTGAGTTAAGAAGTGTTAACCCAAAGCAAATTCGGCACTTAATTGTGGTAGATAACCAACAACTAAATCGCCTAGGAAAAGCAGCGAATTGGTTTAGTTTGCCTCAGATTGAAAGTGTTGAATTATACGATCATCATCTTAACAGTAAATCCGATCTTCCTGCTACTTTCCAAAAAATCGAACCCGTGGGGGCGACCACAACCTTAATTGTGGAAAAAATGCAGAAAGAAAACATAAATCCTAACCCCATAGAAGCGACGGTTATGGCCTTAGGAATTCATGTCGATACAGGTTCTTTAACCTTTCCTCAGTCCACTCCTAGGGACGCTAAAGCCCTAACTTGGTTAATGGAAATGGGGGCTAATGTTAAGATTGTGGCTGAATATTGTGACCCTGGTTTTACCCCTCAATTACAAGGAATTTTTACAGAAGCGTTAGACAAATTTGAGACAAGAAATGTCAGGGGATATCAGGTCGCTTGGGTACTGATTGAAACAGAAAATTTTGTTTCAGGGTTATCTAATTTAGCGGAAAGATTAATCGAATTAACAGAAAGTGATGCTTTATTATTTGCCCATAGTTATCATAAAAGACACAATGATAAACCCTATCCAGACAACCGTTTAATTATTATTGGCCGCACTCGTATTGAAGGAACCAATCTTAATCAACTATTCTCATTTTATGGAGGGGGTGGCCACAGTCAAGCTGCTTCTTTAATGTTAAGAAATGTCGATGCTGAAGCTAAATTAAAGCAATTAGTAGAAGAATTTATTACCCAAATTCCTCACCCTTTAACCGCGAGAGATTTGATGTCTTCACCAGTGAGAACGATTCGTCCAGAAACCACCATAGAACAAGCACAAAGGGTATTATTTCGCTATGGTCATTCTGGGTTATCTGTGGTTGATGACAACGATCATTTAGTTGGTATTATTTCCCGTAGAGATTTAGATTTAGCCCTGCATCATGGGTTTAGTCATGCACCGGTAAAAGGATATATGACCAAACATTTAAAAACCATTAGTCCTGATACTTTATTACCTGATATTGAATCCATTATGGTGACGTATGATGTGGGAAGATTACCGGTAATTGACAATGATAAATTATTGGGAATTGTCACCAGAACAGACTTGTTACGACAAATTCACCAACAGAGAAAAGAAGTTAAAGATGAAAATGGGAAAAGAGTAGCGACGGTTTCCTGCTTATTACCTTCGATGCGTAACTCGTTAGACCCTTTTATTTGGAAACTATTAGCAGAAATTTCCCAAGAAGCAGAACAAAAAGGCTGGCATTTATATATAGTTGGTGGCGCAGTTAGGGACTTATTACTAACGGAAAATAATGAAAAAGTATTACTTCAAGATATTGATTTAGTTGTGGATGGTTTTCATCATTCTGCTGATGTTGGTGCCGGTGTTGAACTCGCTTCAACCATACAAAAAAAATACTCAAACTGCCGATTATCAGTCCATGGTGAGTTTCAGACAGCAGCTTTATTATGGCATAAAGATCCAGAGTTTGGGTCATTATGGCTAGATATTGCTACCTCTAGAACTGAATTTTATCCTTACCCGGCTGCTAACCCAGAAGTAGAAGCTAGTTCCATTCGTCAAGACTTATATAGAAGAGATTTTACGATTAATGCTTTAGCAGTCCGATTAACCCCACCAAGAGAAGGGGAATTACTAGACTTTTTTGGCGGTTTATTAGATTTAAAAGCCCAAGAAATTCGGGTACTTCATGCCAATAGTTTTATCGAAGATCCTACCAGAATTTATCGTGCAGTACGGTTTGCTGTGCGTTTAAACTTTGACATTGAACCCCAGACAGAAGCTTATATTCGTTATGCTATT
Source organism: Crocosphaera sp. (assembly GCA_030066295.1). Taxonomy (GTDB): domain Bacteria; phylum Cyanobacteriota; class Cyanobacteriia; order Cyanobacteriales; family Microcystaceae; genus Crocosphaera. The sequence continues at coordinate 7,809 of JASJBX010000015.1, read as the reverse complement.
GAAAGCGGAATTTACGAGAAATTACGCATAAAAAATCATGCAACCCCTGCCTTAACGACACGATTAAAAGCAGAGTTAAAATACATTTTAGAAGCTAATTATTGGAAACCAGCGTTACAATTACTCTCAGATTTAGATGCTTTGAAATGCTTACATAATCAAGTTATATTAGATGATAAAATATGGTGGCAGATTCGCTGCGCTTCTCGCTGGTTAAAGTATCTTGATCCTGATAATAATATTGATCATTGGTTAATTCGCCTAGAAATTTTAATCTCGCAAATTAATATCAAAGAAAGAAAACAACTTGCGCTTACTTTGCAGTTACCAAAAGATAGTTTGGATAGAATCGAAATGCTTGAAACAAATTTTTATAATATACAAGAAAAGTTACAAAATTCTCTTAAAATAAGTGAAAAATATCAACAATTGTATCGTCATAAATTACCCGATTTAATTTTAGTGGCAGTCAATTGTAACAAAGAAATTAGACGTATGATTTGGCAACATTTAACCCAATGGTCAAACGTTGAAACCCCTTTAAATGGTAATGATTTAAAGCGAATGGGATATAAACCTGGACCCAAATATAAAGTGGTGTTAAATAGGTTATTGAGTTTAACCTTAGATAGAGAAATTAAAACCAAAGAAGAAGCAGAAATGATAGTTAGGGAAATGATGGAGGAGTTAGATTAAAATAGATATAGCAAACTAAGCATTAAATTTCTTATTACTTAATATCTTTATCAAAATTATTGAAACTATCCTGAATACTCTTACCAATACTTTCAATACCATCATTAATTTCTTTACCAAAATCTTTAAACCAATCATCTTTTTTATTTTTTTTACTTTTTGTTGTTTTTTTACTTGAGTTAAGAATTATCGATATTTCCTGATTTATATTTGTCTCTAAATCCCTAAAATTATTTTGTATTAAGATTTTTTGTTCTTTTAACAACTCTTGAACTTCCTTTATAAAATCGTTGATTTTGTTACTATGGTGATTATTATGTAAATTATTTTTATCTAATTTATCAAATTCAGATGCTTGTTAATTAATGAGCTTTTGAAAGTAACTAAGACTATTTTCTGTGAATTTTTTATGTTGATTGAAAGAGTTTTTAATTTCTTTGAGTTGTTCTTTGAAATTTAATATTTGACTAGAGTAAGAATCGAGTTTATTATTGGTATTACGATTATTATCTATATGACTTTGATTCTGTTTATAAAGTTTTTCAATTATTTCTCTAAAGTTTTCAAAACTGTTTTTAGTGAAACTTTTTTGTTGTTCAAAATCTTTTGATAGCTTAATAATATGTTGTTGATAGTTTGTATGTTCATTATTGATTTGACTATTTTCTAGTTGACTAACTTTATATTTTTGTTGGTTGATACAGTTTCCAAAGTGTTCTAGTTGCTTTTGTAAATTTAACATTTGATTAGCACACAATTGAATTTTATTATCTAAATGACTTTGTGCTTTATTTGCTGTCTTAATCTCTATTAAATTAATCATAAACTTTAAACTTAATAAGGCAAAAGCTAAGCTCATTTCTATATGATTATCGGTTGCCAATTTGATCCCAGCTATCATAGAAAATGCGAGAAATAAATATTGTGATCTTGTAACAAGAAGTTTCATAATATCAAAACTAAGAACATCTTATTGGAGTATTCCCAAAAAAGACAACAAAATCATCACAACCTCAAATATGAATATCTATCACATCAATTCATAAATTAACCAGACGATAAGACAAAAACCTGTTATTATGTAGTAGATTTATGATTGAGACTTATGATTTATCTCGACTCAGCTATTATCAAAGATGCAGAAATTGCCATAAAATACGGGTGGGTAAAAGGTATTACCACTAACCCCACTCTACTCGCCAAAACTGACCTATCTCCAGAAGAAACCCTACAAAAATTAGCAATATTAAGTCCAGGAGAACTTTATTATCAGTTAACAGCAACCGACGCTGAAACTATGATCACAGAAGGGGAAAAAGCCTATGAATTAATAGGAGAGAAAACCGTCTTAAAAATTCCTGCGACAACCATCGGTTTTCAAGCAACCGCTACTTTATCCCCTAAGATTCCTTGTGCTGTTACTGCTATTTATAGTAGCGCACAAGCTGCTATTGCCAAAGAAGCAGGAGCGAAATATGCTATTGCTTATGTTAACCGTGCAACTCGGTTATTAGGGGATGGTTTAGCCTTAATTAAAGAGATGTCTAAGGTATTACAAGGAAGTAATACTGAAATTTTAGCAGCGAGTTTAAAATCGTCCCAAGAAGCAGCCGCAGCGTTAGACGCAGGGGCGCACCATTTAACCGTTCCTTTAGATATTTTAACTGCTATGACCACTCATGAATTATCGGAAAAAACAGTAATAGAATTTAATGAAAAAGGACAAGGAATTTCAATCAAATAATTATTCTAACTATTAAAAAATGAAAAGTGAAAAACAGATAATTCTCTTTATAATTGTCTTATTTACAACGATTTTTGTTGGTTCTCTTGGTCTATTAATGGGAGGTCTAGAGACTGCCATTATGGGAGCATTATTAGTTCCTTGTACTGTCTTATCTTTTTGTTTTCCTCGATGGGGACTTTTAGCTTTTTTGATATATCTTCCCCTAGGAGGAACCATTACTTATGCTGTAGCAGGTGTTTTTCAAGCATTTGGTAAAGGGGTTAGTTATACAGGCTCTTATTCTTTGTTTCATTTAGCTAAAGATGCTTTTTATTTACCTGCATTGTTGGGCGTTTGTGTAAGTTTTCGTCATGAAATATGGAATAAATTAAATACAAACTTATTGAAGTTTAAACCTTTACTAATCGTTATTGGACTGTTTGGATTCGCCTGTTTTCTAACCTTATTTTTGGTTAACTTCCCTCAAGATTTTACTAATTCTCAAGATAAAATTATTTTAATGGGACTGGTAGGTTTAAAAGTTTGGTTAGGTTATATCCCTCTAATTTTTTGTGCTTATTATTGCCTTAAAAATCAAAAAAACTTACTTTGGTTAAATCGGATTTTAATACTCTTAATTCTTATTGCTTGTACTTTATGTTTACTTCAATATCTATTATTAGTATATGGAATTTGTCCAGGAAACAGTCAATTACCTATTCCTTCTAATACCTCTGCAAGTTTACGCGCTCAATGTCTTGTGGGAGGTTCTTTACTATATAATCCCGAAAGAAACTTAATTCGACTACCAGGAACGTTTGTTGCTCCTTGGCAATGGGCCTGGTTTCTGATTTCCAGTAGTTTTATCACTTATGGTGTTAGTTTGAGTGATCCTTCTCGTCTTTGGAAAAGTGTTGCTTTTTCTTCGATTACAACTGTTTTGATTGCCACGTTAATCTCAGGACAAAGAGCAGCTTTACTATTAGTACCTGTTATTTACTTAACCTTATTTATCTTAACACAAAAAAGAAATAAAAACTTATTAATTAAACTATTACTTATCTTTTTCCTAACTGTAATCTTGACCACTCAAATTGGTTTAGTTGATGAAAGAATTGCTAATTTTATTCAACGTTGGCAATATTCACCTCCACAAGAATTTATGGCAAAACAAATACAATGGTTAACCCATGATCGCATTACTTTATTAGGCCGTGGAATAGGAAGAACTGCTAGTGCTGCTCGCCGTCTTGGTTCAATTCAACTGGTAGAAACTTTTCCCGTTCAAATCATATATGAAATTGGAGTTTTGGGATATTTGGCATTTTTAAGTGTTGTTACTACCTTAACTATTCTTACTTTTAAAGCTTATCGTTCTCTGAAAACACCTGCATTACGTGGACTAGGATTATGTTTATGGGTATTTGTTTTATTCATTAGTTATAATCCGTATTATTATCCTCTCGCTGTTGATCCGGTTGCTGTTTATTATTGGTTTATTGCAGGGATGTTATTGAAATTACCAGTCTTAGAAAAACAAGCTATTCTCGCATCTTGTCCCTCAAACAAAACTAACTAGGTTAGAGAGGAAATGGGGAATGTTTAATAAATTCTTCTTAAACAATGCTTCTGCCAAATTTTTTCTAAGGATATGATATGATGCAAAAAATTGAAGTTGATGGGATAATTTTCTTTAAAGCTATTCAATACATCTCCAACTTTTAGGTTCAATTTCTCATCTGTTGTGTTCATATAATTATCAACATAATTGTCAAAGGTGCTAGCTGTCAAATCAGCTTCATCTAAGTCTACTTCTTGTAAATTTGCTTCTGTTAAATTGGCTCCTGTTAAATAACTTCTTTTTAAATTACACCCTGTTAAATTAGCTTTCAGTAAATTAGTATCGACTAAATAACTATCAATAATATAAGATTCACTGAGATTAGCTTTTTCAAAATCAGCCTTACTTAAATCTGAATTAATTAAAATGCTATGAGTTAGGTTAGCTTCGGATAAACTGGCTTCAAACAAAACCACACCGGCTAAATTAGCATAACTTAAATTAGCTTTTTTCAAAGAAGCATGGCTTAAGTTGGTATTGACTAAAATCGCTTGTTCCAGGTTAACATTATCAAGATTAGCACCTCGTAAATTTAATCGACTCAAATTGGCTTCTTGGAGATTAGGAGTAATCTCTGGATTTTCTTTTCGCCACTGATTCCAGCTATCTACACCGGCGATTAAAAGGTTAAGTTGTTCTTGATTAGCCATTCCAATTTTCCCTTAATTCATAAAACTTTATCTTCCTTGTTTTCAGTATAGTCACGCAATAGCTTAATATATGTGATCATTATCTCCCTGTTTAGGTGATATTTAATCTAGACAAAACGTCACTTTCATAGTAGATGTAGATGGGTTAATAGGGACATTAAAATGCTGACTCAGACGTTGGGACTGGGTTGCTTTTCCAGAACCAGGTCCCCCTAACATAACTAATCTCATGATTAACTCCTTATTTTGCTTGAATTTTGCTAACTAATTCAGTAAACGGTTGCCAGTTATCTTCATTAGCGATCGCCTCCCATACGGATTCAATTTGAGGTCTAAGTAAGGGAGTTTGACTATTAAATTGGTTCATGGTTGCACGTATTTTATCTATGTGATCGGGAGAAATTTGACTCAAAATTTTATGATAAAGTTGTCGCCAATTTTTCCAATGAATATCGGATAAATCGCTATTTTCTAAAATAGTTGTTTGGTCTTGCCACCAACCTTGATTAATTTCTGTCATTAAATTGATAAAAAATTGATGATAACTGACTTGGCTTTGTTTCAAGGTATCAACGGTTAGATTAACGATTTCCTTTTCTTCATCAACCAATCCGTATAATCCTAATTTTTTTAACATTTCCTGAGCATAAGCAGCTTGATAATAATCATCAAAATGACTTAAAGCTGTTTCTAAATTACCAGGAGAAATAGTTGTCATTAAGGGTAACTGCAACATTTCCAAATTAATGCGAACCATTAAGGGTTGATTGCCATAAGTATATCGTTTTGCATAGTCAAAATAAGCAGCAGTAAAAGCCGGATCATAAGTGGGAACAAAAGCATAGGGTCCATAATCAAAACTTTCCCCTGTAATAGACATATTGTCTGTATTTAATACCCCATGACAAAATCCTGCTGCCATCCATTGTGCTACTAATTGAGCATGACGTTTGACCAATTCGTGATAGAATAAACCATAACAATCAGGACTATTTGTGTCAATTTCTGGATAATAAATATCAATAACAAAATCCAAAAGCTTTTTGATCAAATCCGGCCGTTTAATATAGTATAAACGCTCAAACGTTCCAAAGCGAATGTGAGAACGACTCATCCGAATCATCACAGAGGAACGAGTAGGGGAGGGTTCGTCTCCTCGCCATAACGCTTCCCCCGTTTCCACTAAACTTAAACAACGGGAGGTTTTGACTCCCATTCTATGTAGGGTTTCTGCTGCGAGGACTTCTCTAACCCCTCCTTTCAAGGTTAACCGACCGTCACCACCCCGCGAATAAGGGGTCTGTCCCGACCCTTTTGTCCCAAAATCGTATAATTCCCCATCTATTCCCCTAACTTGTCCGTAGAGGAATCCTCTACCGTCTCCCAGAAACGGGTTATATTCTCCAAATTGATAACCATGATAGCGTAGGGCAAGAAAGGGTCTGATTCCTTGAAATTTGCCAAACGCTTCGATGAAGTGTTGATCATCGACACCACTGGATGATAACCCTAATTGAGTTAATAAATCATTGTTACGAAACCTTAAAATATGTTGAGGAAATTCTGCGGCTGCAACTTGATCGTAGTAGTCTTCTCCTAGATTTTCTAAAGCCGGTTCGTACTTGAGATTCAGAAAAGGATTATCTCCGTTTGAAGTCATAGGATTGTTTTCGTTATCAGTTATCAGTGAACAGTTATCATTATGGACGATTAACTGTTTTAAGTTTACCTTTATCTTCATTCATCATTTTATTTGATCAGCTATAATTTATAATTCCTTGCGTATTATTGAGAATAACATCGCTTAAGTCTGCGTTAGTTAAATCTGCGTCAGTTAAGTTGGCATTCGTTAAATTTGCACCGATTAATTTAGCTTTGACTAAACTGACTCCTGTTAAGTTAGCATTTTCTAAATTAGCTGAAATTAGTTTAGCACGATTGAGGTTACTATATTGTAAATTAGTTTCTGATAAATTGGCACCGATGAGGTTAATATTTTCTAAATTGAGGTGTTGTAAATTCAGACTAGAGAGTTCAGCTTTTTGAAAGTTGCGTTCTCCTAAACGATACCGTTGTAATAATTCTGCTGCTGCTGTGACCATTATTTCTCTTTGTTTTGGTGGTTGATAAGTTAGGGTAAATGTATCTTTTTGTTTAATAACCGCTTCTAACTCTTGATAGAGGGAATAATTCCCAATTCCACTAATAGTTAACCATCCCCGCGATCGCGTCATAGCGACAAATAATTGATTACGTAACAATAAGTCATTTTCTGCTTTAGCAATATGATCTAACCCAACAATATAAACCATATCAGCCTCTTGTCCTTTAGCCCGATGAATACGAGAAATAGTAACAGCCCCTTCATACCAAAATTGATTAGGATTAGGATTATTTTCTGGGGTTAAATGATTACAAGTTGTACTCCCTGGAATATAAATATCAATCCCCTGTCTGATCAGAAAGTTGGCAATAGTTTGTTGTAACCGAAAAGATTGAAAATAATTCCCTATAACTAATACTAAAATCTCTTTACTGGGTCGTAATCCATCGTGACGTAAATTGTGATAAATTTGTTGAGATAAAGCACTAATTTCTTGCTGCCTTGATAAATATTTATTAAAATCAATTAATGAATTCTTCCAAGCTTTATGTAAAGGATTATATGAATTTTTTAAAGAGCGTATGATGGTTATTTTTTGACCTTTTGTCAACTTTCCTTCAATATCATAGCCTAAACTTTTCCAGTCTTTTTTATCTGTAATTCCGGTTAACATTCCTTGTGGACGTAACCATCCCATGACCATTGCATGAGCAGCTATAATAATGAAATGAGGGGTACGATAACAACGAGACATAATCTCTGTTTTATTAATTTCATTGTCATATTTTCCTGTAACAATATTGCCGAAGGTTTCACCAAAAATTTCGCTAGGGTGAGGAACTTCTAAACTGTCTAAACTCTGTAATTCGTCATAACTCCAGATTAATCTTTTTTGTTGAGTATTAATTGCATCAATGGGACGTAATGATTGATAAGCTAACCAATAAAAAGGCTGTTTTCCTTGATAAAGCCAATTTTTAACCATGAAATCTTGTCCTTCATCGATTAAAAT
>JASJBX010000069.1 GCA_030066295.1 Crocosphaera sp. | reverse complement strand
AGAAGATGTCATCCCCAGAACCACCGATGATGCGGTTATGACTGCCCGCAAAAATGATGTCGTCCCCACTGCCCAAGTCAAGACGACTGCGATCGCCACCAGCAGAGAAACTAACATCAACAAAGTCATCACCATCACCAGCAAAGAGAAGCTGGTTATCACCGATAAATCCGCTATCTCCAGGATCTTCAGTGTCGAAGAAATCATCACCAGAGGTTCCCCGTACCATAGTGGGAACTTCGATAGTGGGAACTTCGGGGGTTTCTTCTTGTAAAATGGCAGTGCGTGCTGTTTGTGCCAAGTGTACCAAATCTACATGATCCCGAATACCTGGTACTTCAAAGCCATAGCTTTCAAAACCTTCACCAATAAAACCATCTAGGACGTCAGAACCAGCACCTTGATAGTAAACGGGAACGGGACGGTTAGAGTGAGAACCCCACTGATACTTATCTTCAGGGTCAGAGCCAAAGTAATGACCAGCAGTAGCAGAATCAAAAGCAGTAGTTAAAGCTTCAGCACCGTACTCTCGATAGAGAGCAGGGAAGTTATCGGTTAGGGTCATATAGTGGTCGTGATCGGCTGTCACGATTAAGAGATTCTCTTCCCAACCACCATTTTCCTCAATCCAATCAATTGTGACTTCGACAGTTTCATCAATATCTCTAAATGTTCCGAGTAAATTATCCATATTATTGTCATGGAGTACCCAGTCCATATCGCCCTGTTCTACAGAAAGGAAGAAACCATCTTCATCTTTGCTGAGAAACTCTAAAGAGGCTGCTGTCATTTCAGCTAGGGTAGGATTCTCATCTGCTTCGCGAGCAATGAAGTCTTCTATTGTTTCGCCAGGCATCAGCGGACGATTGAGATCGGGAGTTTCTCCTGCCCGTTGAGAAGAGCGATGAGAAAAAGTATTTAAGCCAGTGTTACTGTAGTCGCTGTCTGCGGTTACTAAGGGCAAGTTGCCGTTTTGTCCTCTAGCTCCATAAAGACCGAACAAGCGATCGCCATCTTCTGGATTAAGTGTTCTTGCTGCCTCGAGTAAAGTCTCTCCAGCATTAGGATTCCGCTCTAGAAAATTGTAGCCATAGAGATTATCGCCATCAGGATTATTGCTTAGTTCCTCATAGGTAGACTCGGCAATATATCTGAAGTTAAGCTCACCACCAACTTCTGAATTCGTGTTGTTGTAATCGAGAGGATGACCACCACCGAGAATAAGATCGGGTTGTACTTCTAACAGCATTTGCTGCGTGACGCTATCACCAACTTCAAATTCTTGTCCCTCTAAAGCACCTTCAGGGATGCCGTCATCTAGCTTACCTCGGTTGTTAACGTGAGACGCAGTTGCAGCAGGGGTGGCGTGGCTAAAAGGAACGCTAGAAACTGTACCTGTAGCTTTTCCTTGTGCTTTGGCAGTTTCGAGAATGGTTTCGACTGGTTGCTCGAAAATGTCAACCCCCAAAGCTCCAGCAAATGTCTTAACTCCGGAATAGAGAGACGTGCCAGCAGCAGCAGAGTCAGTAAAGTTTTGCTTGATGTATTCCGGGTTAGAACCTTGAATCCAAGGTTGAGGACCGCCTTGCTGAGGATCATAACCAACGAGATTACCTACCCCTGGAAAGTCTTCATTGGCATAGGGGTTAAAGCTAGGATCGAAGCCAGTGGAGCTATCATCTGAATCCCTTGGCAGGGTAAATCCTTCCCGCAGTTCGCCTTCACCAGTAACACGATCTCTGGGAGAACCCTCAAAGGCTGAGTTGCGAGGATTGCCGTCAATAATTGTTGAATAAGTTGTGGCATTGGTGTAGCCTTCTAGTTCTTGAAAGCTCAGTCCTTCACCTCTACCCTCTGTATAGAAATCCTCTAAAGTATTTCCTTGGTGTCCTTCGTCAATTTGTTTGGCAATGGCAGCAGCACGAACCATTTCCCAGCCCATACCATCACCGACAATTATAATGACATTCTTGGCCATGATTTCAATTACCTTTAGTTTGTTAGGGTGTGTAAAATTTATTGAGATGGAAGTGTATTTCCAACTTTGTGCGTTTTACGAGTCGCACTCCTCAAATGTTTTAGGGGTAATTCATCAATTACCCCTAACCAAAATTAATTAAGCAAAGACAAAATCTGCTGCACTCAAATCAGCAGAATCGATGCGTCGTAAGATAGCTAAATCTTGTCCGAGGGCATTGATAGTGGTATCAAAACCATCCTGCGTTAACATCAAGTCGTCAAAGCTGAGATCCGTGGACCCAAAACCGATCACGTCCTCCCCGATGATAAAGTCGGTGATGGTATTGGCTTCAGTGGGTAAACTACCGTCATCTACAGTCAGCCAGAATTGATCCATCCCAGAACCACCGGTAACCGTATTGTCGCCTTCCCCGTAACCGAGGAAGAAGATGTCATCCCCAGAACCACCGATGATGCGGTTATGACTACCGGCAAAAATGATGTCGTCCCCACTGCCCAAGTCAAGACGACTGCGATCGCCACCAGGGGAGAAGCTAACATCCACAAAGTCATCCCCCGAACCAGCAAAGAGAAGCTGGTTATCACCGATAAACCCCCTATCTCCAGGATCTTCGGTGTCGAAGAAATCGCCACCAGAGGTTCCCCGTACCATACTAGGAACTTCGGGAGGTTCAACGGACGTATCTTCGATAGTTACGGTTACGCTACTGTCATCGGTGGGTACATAACCAATGTCATCGATGAGGGTATAAGTGTTGGTTTCCTCTCCTTCTGTCACCATGTCTGCAACAGTCGTAAAGGTAACGGTAGCAGAGGTTGCACCTTCATCAATAGTGATGGCAGAACGAGCTAATTCGTCCCCTTTGGGGTCTAACTGTTCTAAGTTGCTGGCGTTGGTTAAGGTGGGAGGAAACTCGATGTCTCCAAAGGCATCATCTGAATCTATTTCAGACCAAACCACTCTTAAACCCCCTTCTGGGGCAGCTTCATCTAGGGTAAAGGTGAGGGTGTAGGTGTCAGCATTTTCCGTAACGGTGGTCTTATCCCCCGTTAAACCCACTTCACGGAGTATTCCCACACGGGGATCAACTTCTAAGGGTTCGTTTAACTGGATGGTGATGATCTCGTTGTTATCAATATCAGGACCCCGGCCAATGGAGAAGGGATAGTTGTTATCGTTGGCCACTAAGAGGGTTTGTTCGTCTAACACGAGAACATCCTCGATAGTAACGAAGGGGAAACTAAAGATGGTTTCACCATCATTATTGAGGTCATCGGGATCAGCAATGTTCAAAAGATCCACTAATTCCGTCTTCTCAACAAAGCCATTTTCATCCACTTGAGAGAGATCCACCTTAAACAGTTTCTTAAAGGCTGCGTCTTCTCCTTGGTTGCCATCTCGTTCGATAATAATGAACTCGTGATCGTTGATGGGGGTCATATCACCGATTGCATAACCAGCCACCTCTGTCTGATAGTAACCCACCAATTCATCAGCAAAGCTGGCTGAAGCCACATCAAACTCATAGATGCGTAACGCATTGTCAGGATCACCGGCCACACTCCCTTCTAAGAGGGGATAAAGGGTCATGCGATCGGGACTATACCCTAACCCTTCGTAACCGCGAGAACGGCTTAAATTAGCCACTGCGTCTCCCTCTAACACTGCAGGGTTATCAGGCGATCGCACTTCGGTATCGGCTAATTGATCCCGTACCATTGCACCGGTACCGGGGAAGTCGGTGAAGATGCCATCGACTCCTAAGTTAAATAACTGTTCAAGTTCCTGTTCAGGGGTTTGGGGGGTGCCGTCGGGGTTTAAGGTTAAATACCGTTCTTCGTTACGGTGGGTGTAAGGATGAATTTGCATCCCTGCATAGTGGGCCCACTGGATATAGGGACGCACTTCCCCTGTGAGTTGAGTTCTGATTTCTGCTACCCCATCATTGTTGGCATCCACCGGTGTATCCAGGGATTCTCTGAGGAGGAAGCTATTTTTCCAAGGGCCCACCCCTTCTGCATAAGCTTGACCGATATACTCGAAAATTTCGGCGGTGGCTAAATCTTGATAGGTGGTGTCAGGGATGTCGTCTCCTGTCACGTCTTGACCAAAGTCTGGGACAAGGTTAACTAAGTCGCCGTAGGTGGCTAAGGCATCAGCTTCCCTAAAGTCGGCTTGAGAGAAGTTGTAAACGATATCGTAAGGAACAGAGAAACCGCCACCGGCTTCGTTGATAAAGGCATCATCTGTATCCCCGAACAGTTGCACCAAGGGAATATCAACAATTTCTGCACCGAAGAAGGTGGAGAACAAAGGCAGAATCTCATTCTGTAATTCAATCAGGTTAGCAACTTCAAAGGATTGAATAAAGATGCGTTCTGGATCGGTGAATCCTTCGGCCACTAAGGTAGAAACTAAGGTGGCCCCTAAGTTAATATCGATAGGGCTACCATCAAGGTGAGTGCCTTCTTCTGCGAAGAACGTAGGATGCTTGGTTTCAGGATAAATGCCGATTTTCTGACCCGTTGTGGCTTCAACGTCTTTAACCAGTTGAATCACTTCGGCTAAGGTAGGAATTTCAAACTGATCGTTGAAGGCGGTGTTATCGGAACGAGTTCCAGGAATACGTTCACGGGCCCGTAATTCTTTGATTTCAGATAAGGTAAAGTCTTCGGAGAACCAACCCCCAATGAGACTACCATCGATGGATTTAACCGTTAAGCGATCACTGAATTTCTCAAAGGTAGCAACGTTGGTGCTTTCTAAGGTAACGATGGGATTCCCCGCAGTATCAAAAACGATTTCGCCGTTTTCGTCTAATTGAACTTCAGCCAAAGCGTTTTCATGACGGGCAATTAAGACCCCATCCTTAGTGGCCACTAAGTCGGGTTCGATGAAGTCGGCACCCTGTTCAATGGCTAATTCGTAGGCTTCTAGGGTATGTTCTGGACGCTCACCACTAGCCCCCCGATGACCAATAACTAGAGGAGTTTGACCGTTTAAGCTATCAAATTCCACCAAGTTGGGGGTAGCAATGGGTGCGCTGAGTAGTTCCCCGTCTAAGCTAAATTCCAACAGATAAGGACCGAATTCTTCCCCGATCCAAAGGCGATCGTCTGTCACCACAATGGATTCAACGTCAAAATCTGCTCCGGTTAACAGTCTTTCTGTCGTGCCTTCTTGAACGATATCAAAGTCAATGAAATCGTTAGGATCAGACAGTTGAATAAAGTCTAAAACCTCTGCTGCTCCGTTGCCACCGTCTGCGGTTTGAAAGTTAGGATCAACTTTGAAAATGCGTAGGAGATAATCGTCACTATTGGCTTTTGAACCGTAACCGTTATCGGATAAGAACCAGTAGTTACCATCTTCTGCAAACTGTACCCCACTAAACCCTTGGACTGGTTGTTCAGCAAAGGGAGTTTGACGGTTACCAGAATTAATGGAGTTACCCGAACCGCCAGGAAGTCCCGGTTCAAAGGTATCGGCCGGTAAAGAGGAGAAACCAACTAGGGTGGCGATACTGTCAGGATTAACCCCAAATAGGGTTTCGTACATGAGACGGTACATATCGGTGTTGTCCACCGTCGCCGCCAACTTATCAGAATTTAAACCGAAGGCCTTGGAAACAATACTCCCCGCGACATCCGTGGTACTGGCGTAAGCAATACCAAAGTTAAAAATATCCCCATCTGCATCCGGCGCGCCAGTCACAAAGGGTTCCGTATCGTTGCCTCTAACGCCATCACGGGGAACTCGCGTCTCAAAAGGAGATTGAACCCCAACCGTACCTACGGTTTCGTCATCAAAGGTGTCATCCACCTCTAAACCGCCGGCATCACTATCAGCAGTGGTTAACACGAGGGTGTTGGGATTAACGTTTTTAACGAAGTTTTGAGCCACACCAATGGCCGCATCAGCCCGTAAGATAGCTTCAACGCCACCGGCACCGTTATTATTATTGGGGAAGTTATCAGACCCTTCTTCTTCTAAGGCGATCATGAAGCCATCTTGAGCATTGGCGAACTTATTGAGTCCTAGGGTGGCTTCTAGCATTTCGGCAACGGTAGGGGGATTTTCGTTCCCTGGCTGTCCATAGAGGATTAAGTCGCCGTTTTCGTCCACGAAATCTCGTTCTTTTAATGCCTCTTCGTTGGTGTCGTTGTAGGTATCTTCGGCAGCAAAAATCCCTAACACTTTTTCGGCATCAGCCGGTAACGCTTCTAAGTCTTCACGGGTGTAAACCACGGTGTAACCCATCGCTTCGGCTTCTTGAATCAGGTTGCGTCCATCTTCACGTATCCCTTCTTCCCCAAAGCGTCCTACAGTACCAAGGGGAAGATAATGGATTTCACCCCCTCCCATGATGACATCGACCCCGGATTCGACGATTTCTAGGGTGATTTGTTGGACATCTCGACGACTTTCCACATCAGCCAGGAATACCCCAGTGCCGGGTTCGGCGATAAAGCCTGAGTTAATGACGGCGGTGGGCTTACCGGCTGCGATCGCCTCTTCCATCACCGTCATGCCTCGTCTGCCAGACAGGGCGGTGTAGGGGTTTCCTTCTTCGTCTAAACCGTAACTACCGGAATGGGGCTTAATACCGTAGGCGTGAACCACGGCCCCACCGTTGGAGGTACCCACCAGGCGATCGTCCATGTGACCGAGGTAAACCCCGGCATCGGTCATTTTATCCCAATTTAAGCGACCATCGGGCCCAACAGAGGCAAATCTGGCTGCAGCGTAATGGGAGGGACTGGTTCCGTCGGGATGGATGAAGATGACGTTACCGGTCTTTTGGGTGGGTTCGGGGGCAGGGGGAATGTCATTGAAATCGTCGGGAACCCCTGCTGGTGCGTCTAACTCTGTTTCAAACAGGGTTTCGTACATCAAGCGATAAATCCCTGTGTTATCGATGGTTGCTGGTAGTTTTTCGGCGTTGACCCCATAGGTTTTGGAGACAATACTTCCCGCAACGTCAGGGCCGCCAGACCATAACACCCCAAATTCAAAGTTATCTCCGTTGGCATCGGGCGCACCGGTTTTGAAGGGGGCGGTGTCGTTGCCGGTGGTGCCGTCGTAGGGGACTCTGGTATCAAAGGGGGGTTGTATTCTGGTGGTGCCAACGGTTTCCCCTGAGCGATCATCGGTTTCTAAACCACCGCCATCGCTATCGGCAGCAGTGATGACTAGGGTATCAGGGTTGACATTATCGACGTAATTTTTAGCAACGCCGATGGCTGCATCGGCCCGTAAAACGGCTTCGATGGTTCCCCCTGCGTTGTTGTTGTTGCCGAAGTTGTCGGTGGCTTCTTCTTCTAGTACCACAAACATCCCATTTTCAGGGTTGCTGAAACGATCCAAGTTGAGGGTTGCTTGTAACATCTCGGCAATGGTGGGGGGATTTTCGTTCCCTGGTTGCCCGTAATAGATTAGGTTACCGTCTTTGTCAACAAACCCTTGTTCTTTTAATCTCGCTTCGGTGGTGTCGTTGTAGGTATCTTCGGCCGCAAAAATCCCTAATACTTTTTGGGTATCGGGGGGTAAATTTTCTAAGTCTTCACGGGTGTAAACTACGGTGTAACCCATGGCTTCGGCTTCTTGAATTAGGTTGCGTCCATCTTCACGTATCCCTTCTTCCCCAAAGCGTCCCACGGTACCGACGGGAAGATAGTGAGTTTCACCCCCTCCCATGATCACATCAACCCCAGATTCGACGATTTCTAGGGTGATTTGCTGGACATCCCGACGGCTTTCCACATCGGCGAGGAATACCCCAGTCCCCGGTTCAGCAATAAAGCCTGAGTTGATGACGGCTGTCGCTTTGCCGGCTTCGATGGCTTCTTCCATAATGGTCATCCCTTCTCGGCCAGAAAGGGATGTGTAGGGGTTCCCCTCTTCGTCTAAACCGTAACTACCCCGGTGGGATTTGATCCCGTAAGCATGAACCACTGCACCCCCATTAGAAGTACCAACGATGCTATCGTCCATGTGTCCCAGATAAACCCCTGCTTTGGTCATCTGGTCCCAATTCAGTCGACCATCTGGACCAACGGAAGCAAAACGCGCTGCTGCAAAATGAGATGGAGTGGTTCCATCAGGGTGCATGAAAATGACGCTTTTAGCCATATCTAATCGCTTTCTCTTTTCTTATTTTTTGTATAAATTGGGCAGCAATTTTTCAGGGTAATCGATTGAACAGAAACATCGGCAATGCTCCTGGTAAAATAAAAGTTAGTAAGAAGTTTAAGGGGGAAAAACATTGTCATGAAAAGACAAAATAATCCCCTGAACGCAGGGAAGGTTTACTTTTCCTGCGTTTCCTGAAAAAGTATTATTGATTGACTAGCCCACTCATGAAGATATATTACTTTTTTAACTTTTGTCAAATAATTTCACGTATTTTTAACTATTATTTGATACTTAAATTTTTGTTATACTAATCTTAACCTTTTGATAATTCACTGTTAAATAATTAACCAAAGATTATCTGTTTAATAATATCGAGTAATCGCTCTAATTTTTACCAAAGCTTAACCATAAGATTATTGATTTTTAATTAAAGAATGCGAGTCTGTTAGTTGTAGTTTTCCCAGAATAAAAGTTAATCTTATTCATTTTTTAATTGATTCATCTGATAGCTTTTGCACCATAAAGTAAAAATACTCTTAAGTTATTGGTTGGAAATAACTAAATGGTTTATGAAAGTTATTAGGTCTTGCTAAATTACAGTCATCCCTAACGGTTAATAGTTAAAATTATGATTCGTTTTGCTACTTTTAATGCGTCTTTAAATCGTAATACTGAAGGTGAGTTAATTGCAGATTTATCCACCTCTGATAATCAACAAGGAAAAACCGTTGCTGAGATTATACAACGGATTAATCCTGATGTGATTTTAATTAACGAATTTGATTTTGATGGGGTGGGGGGTGCAGCCCAGCTTTTTAGTAATAACTATTTAAACGTTAGTCAAAATGGGGTTAATCCGATTGATTACCCTTACTTTTATGTTGCCCCATCTAATACAGGAATCCCCTCTGGATTTGACTTAGATAACAATGATGAAATTGTTACTAATCCTGGGGAATTTGGTTATGGCAATGATGCTTTTGGCTTTGGTAATTTTCCAGGTCAATTTGCTATGGCGGTATATTCAAAATACCCTATTGATTTTAGTAATGTTCGCACATTTCAAACCTTTTTATGGAAGGATATGCCGGACGCTTTATTACCAGTTGATCCGGTGAGTGGAGAGTCTTATTATTCGCAAGAAGAGTTAAATAATTTTCGCTTATCTTCTAAGAGTCATTGGGATTTACCTTTAGAAATAAATGGGGAAACAGTACACTTTTTAGTTAGTCATCCCACCCCTCCCGTATTTGATGGAGAAGAGGATAGAAATGGTAAAAGAAATCACGATGAAATCCGTTTTTGGGCTGATTATATCACCCCAGGAAAGGGTGATTATATTTATGATGATAACGGTAACTTTGGGGGGTTAAAAGCAGGAGAAAAGTTTGTGATTGCTGGGGATCAAAATGCCGATCCGTTTGATGGGGATAGTGTTAATAATGCCATCAATCAACTACTAGATAATCCTTATGTTAATACTTCGGTTACTCCCGCAAGTGAAGGGGGAACTGATGCTACTAACCGTCAAGGTAATATTAATAATAGTCATTTAGGCGATCCTAAGTTTGATACAGCAGACTTTAATGACAATAATTCTGGCAATTTGCGGGTAGATTATGTTTTACCTTCCCAGAATTTAGAGATTACAGAGGCTGGTGTTTTCTGGCCATCTGCTGAAGATTCTTTATTTGATTTAGTGGGTGATTTTCCCTTTCCTAGTTCCGATCATCGTCTAGTTTATACGGATATCAAGGTGGACAAAACCATGATTGATTCAACGAGAAAGACAGTTAAAAGTATTAATTTTATTGGTGATGTTAATTTTGACACAGGGTTTACCGTTGAAGGGACAGAGTTTGGTGGTATTTCTGGCTTAGCATACGATGAAGTTAACGGTGTTTACTATGGTTTATCTGATGATCGCAGTCAGTTAAATGATGCCCGATTTTATACCCTAAAGATAGACTTAAGTGACGGTATTTTAGACAAAAATGATATTAGTTTTGATGGGGTTACGACTTTATTAGACGAAGAAGGCAACCCCTTTATTAATAATGGTATTGATCCAGAAGGCATTGCGTTAACATCACGGGGTACTTTATTTATTTCTTCGGAAGGAAACGCTAATACATTACTTGATCCATTTGTCAATGAGTTTTCCTTGTCGGGACAACAATTTAATCAGTTATCTGTTCCTGACAAATTCTTACCAACAGCCGATCAAAGTCGTGGTATTCGCAATAATCAGGCGTTTGAAAGTTTAACCATTACCCCCGATGAACGCTACTTATATACAGCCGTAGAAAATGCGTTATGGCAAGATGGAACTAATTCAACCCTAGAAGAAGAAAGCGCGGTTCGTATCCTTCAATATGACTTAGAAACAGGAGAAGCTGGCAAAGAATTTCTCTATTTTACCGATCCCATTCCTAACGATTCTAATCCACCTGGAAGGTTTGCTGATAATGGATTAGTGGAATTACTTGCTATCGATAATACAGGAACTTTCTTGGCATTAGAACGTTCATTTGCTGTCGGCGTTGGCAATAATATTCGCCTATATGAAGTTAATCTACAGGGGGCGACAGATATTAGTCAGTTCGATAGTTTAGCCGTTGATCCTAATAATCCTAATAATGGTCTGTTTGATGTGGATGCGGTCGCCCAAAAACGCCTCTTATTTGATTTTGATGATTTAGGTATTACCTTAGATAACAGCGAAGCATTAGCTTTTGGCCCTAGGTTAGCTAATGGCAATCAGTCTTTAATTGTAGTCAGTGATAACAATTTTAATGATAGCCAATTTACTCAATTTGCAGCCTTTGAACTCGATATTGATTCTATTCCCTTTGTTACCCCAACTATAGAAACTCCTTCAGAAATTCGTTACGATGATCCCAGCGATCCAAATGTAGTAGAAGGTTCGGACTCTGATGATCCTGCTATCTATATTCATCCCGAAGATGTAGAACAAAGCTTAGTCATTACTGCCCTAAAAAATGGCGGTTTAGCCGTTTATGATCTAGACGGACAGGAAATACAAAAAATTGCTCCTGATAATATTCGCTATAACAACGTGGATCTGGTGTATGGGTTTAACTTAGATGGAGAAAGTATCGATATCGCAGTGGTCAGCGATCGCCGTAATGATACCTTAGCCATTTTTGAAATTGATCCCACCACACAACAGTTAACCGATCTGACATCTCCTAATATTTTAGAAACTATTTTCGGGGTAGATGACGGGGAAGCAACCGCTTATGGTTTAGCGACTTATACCAGTCCCATGACAGGAAAAGTTTATACTTTTATCTCACAAGCAGATGGGAATCAAATTGCCCAGTTAGAGTTAACGTCTGATGAACAAGGTAACATTACGGCTGAAATTGTTCGCACCTTATCTGTTCCTATTCCTGATGGTGGTGAAGTAGAAGATGCACAGGTAGAAGGAATGGTCGTGGATCGAGAATTAGGATATTTATATGTGGGACAAGAAGAAGTCGGTATTTGGAAATTTTATGCCGAACCGAATAGCATTAACACGGGAACCATTGTTGATACTGTCAAGGATCTTAATCCTAACAGTAACTTAACCGCAGATGTAGAAGGATTGACCATTTACTACGGTGAAAATGGCAAGGGTTATTTACTCGCATCCAGTCAAGGAGATAGTTCTTTTGCAGTTTATGATCGCCAGGGAAGTAACACTTATTTAGGCAACTTTGTTATAGGAGAAAATAACGGTATCGATGGTGTAGAAGAATCTGATGGTGCTGACATTATCAACGTCGCTTTAGGAGATAAATTTCCTCATGGACTGTTAGTAGTTCACGATGGATCAAACGAAGATGCAACCGTCTTTCAAGATCCAGAAGATGGAGAAATTCAGAATTTTAATACTAATTTTAAATACATCGACTTAGAAAATTTAAGCCAAACTTTACCCTTCTTTCAGTTAGAAACCGACGGATATGATCCCCGTAACCCTGTCCCCAACTCCCTTATTAATGGTATTGCAAGCGGTGACACTACCCAAAATAGTACGGTGTTATGGGCCAGAAGTACCTTCACAGGAGACATCACCATTGAATACTACAGCGATACTGACTTCTTACCCCTAATGGGAACAGAAACCCTCACCGTCACCGATCCCACCCTTCCCGTCAAAGTAGAAATTAATAACCTAACCCCCAACACTCAATACTACTACCGTGTGACAGATGCAGCCGGAGACACTGCTATCGGGGAGTTTAAGACAGCTGCGGAACTAGGAACTTATGCAGGATTAACCTTTGGAGTCAGTGGAGACTGGAGGGGAGAGTTGTCCCCCTATCCTGCGATCGCCAACGCAGTTGATCGGGATCTGGACTTTTTCGTGGAACATGGGGACACCATTTATGCAGACATCCCTTCCGATGCGGTGAAAAACCCCGACGGAACCCGTAAACAACAAGCAGAAACCATTGCAGAATATCGGGCCAAACATAGCGAGGTGTATGACTCCCGTTTTGGGTTCAACTTTTGGGAGGAGTTACGGGCCAACACTTCCATCCTTGCAACCATCGACGATCACGAGGTGATCAACGACTTCGCCGGCGGGGCCAATGCAGACACCGATGATCGCTTCAGCGAAACAGAAGGGTTGATCAACGACACGGAACTGTTTGAAAATGGGATGCAAACCTTCCAAGAATACAACCCCCTCAGAGACGAATTTTATGGGGATGTAGGGGACGAACGGTTTAACGGGGAACGGAAACTCTATCGCTATAGTAACTATGGGAGTGATGCTGCGGTATTTGTCTTAGATACTCGTTCTTTTCGAGATCAAGGGTTAGATGGACCCGAAAACTTTTTAGATATCGGCGATCGCTTAGAGGTGTTAAATCAGTCCTTAACCGAAGATCGTACCTTATTAGGAAGTGTGCAACTTTCTGATCTTAAGCAAGATTTATTAGACGCAGAAAATAACGGGGTTACCTGGAAATTTGTTATGGTTCCTGAACCCATACAAAATATCTTTCCGGGTATCAATACAGATGCGTTTGAAGGATATGGAAACGAACGCACCGAAATCCTCAAATTTATCGACGAAAATAGTATTGATAATGTGGTTTTTGTAGCTGCGGATGTTCACACTACGTTTGTTAATAATCTCACTTACCAGGAAGAACCAGAAGGGGAACACATTGCCACCAATGCGTTTGAAATTACGACCGGATCTGTTGCTTTTGATGAACCGACTGGGGAAATTTTAGGGAATATTTTTACTGCGGGCAATACTGAGTCCGAAATCTTCTATAATTCTCTACCCATTGCACCCGATACTGATGACATTATTAATGATAAAGATGATTTTGTTAAAAGTATCGTCAACGATAATCTATTAACACCTTTAGGATTTGATCCGTTAGGGTTAAATAATAACTTACCTCAAGCCGAAGGATTAATCGATGCTACCTTACTACAAGGTGATTATTTTGTCGGTCATACCTATGGTTGGACAGAGTTTGATATTGACCCAGACACACAGCAATTAAAGGTAATAACTTATGGAATTGAAGCTTATTCCGAAGAAGAATTACTATTAAATTCTGATAGTATTCTTGCTCGTAATCCGAAAATTGTTAGTGAATTTATTGTTAATCCTACGGTCAATAATTCTTTTCCTAAAACGGTTTATGGGACAGATAATGGTGATATTATCGACTCAGTTGATCCTGATAATGGATTTAATTTTAATGGAGATAATCAGATTTTATTTGCTGGTTTAGGAGATGATTTTATTGATGTTTCTC
>JASJBX010000258.1 GCA_030066295.1 Crocosphaera sp. | reverse complement strand
AATATAAGTTGGTTTCTTCTGTGTTTTTTATGTGTTTAGCGGACAAGGTGTTAGTGTATGGAGACTGTGCTATTAATGCGAATCCTACGGCCGAACAATTAGCAGAAATCGCCATTATTTCCGCAGAAACAGCACAAACCTTTGGCATTTTTCCCAGGGTTGCTTTACTGTCTTATTCATCAGGAGAGTCAGGAATAGGGGAAGATGTAGAACGAGTCAAACAAGCCACCATTCTCGCTAAAAAACGCCGTCAAGACCTTTTATTTGAAGGTCCTATACAATATGACGCTGCGGTGGATAAGGCGGTTGCAGCGCAAAAAATGCCCAATTCAGAGGTCGCTGGTTTGGCAACCGTGTTCGTCTTTCCTGACTTAAATACAGGCAATAATACTTATAAAGCGGTGCAACGAGAAACAGAGGCGATCGCCATCGGTCCCATTTTACAAGGATTAAAAAAACCGGTCAACGATTTAAGTCGCGGTTGCACCGTAGAAGATATTATTAATACGGTGGTTATTACAGCTATTCAAGCAAGTTATTGCTGAAGGATTACAATAGTCTAAAAATAAAGGGATAACGAAACACCTGATTAGGATTCGTGAGTACCTTAATAATAGCAATAATAGGCATCACTACCGTAACAACACCTAAAATAGCTAACAACAACCAACCAATTAAAACAAGGGTTAAAATTCCAAACACAATACCATACAACCAAACATTGAGATGAAAGTTTAAAACTTCTTTCGCATTGTTTTGGGCGATCTCATCATTGGAAATAAAAAAGATAGCAAGAGGAATGCCAATAGAGACAACAGTCGCACTAAAAAAAATCGATCCGTGACAGATAGCCGCCAACAATTTTCGCTTGGTAATCTCCTCACTCATAACCTTAATTCCCTTTTCTCATCACTGCTCATAATAACAAGAGTCCGCTAAAAAATTAACGCACCCTTGTTTCCATTTTAGCCAACTGTAGCAGCACAAACTTTATTGATAGCGGTTTCTAACTTTTCGGCTGCTTGATCGATCTCCTCATTGGTGACAATTAAAGGAGGAACAAACCGCAATACCTTCGGTCCAGCCGGGGCCAACAGCAACCCTTCATCCATGGCTGCTTTCACAATATCAATGGAGGTAATAGACATTTCCTCATTGATTTCCATACCATTAATTAACCCCCAACCGCGAACATCCGTAAATAGGGTGGGATCTTTTCGGGCGATCGCCCGTAAGCGAGTCCGTAACTGTTCCCCTCGGGCCTGAACATTTTGCAAAATATTCTCTACTTCAATGGTTTTTAACACCGTCAAAGCGGCGGCAGAAGCCAAGGGGTTCCCTCCGAAGGTGCTGGCGTGGGTTCCAGGGGTCAAAACGTTACAAAACTCCTTACACATCATTGCCCCAATGGGAACCCCTCCTGCTAACCCTTTCGCGCTGGTAAAGATATCCGGTTCCACCCCTAAATTTTCGTAACCCCAGAGTTTTCCACTGCGGCCCACCCCGACTTGTACCTCATCGAAAACCAAAAGAATGTTATTTTCGTCACAAATTTTTCTTAAACGCAAGAAATACTCGATTTCCCCCGGTCTTACACCCCCTTCTCCCTGTAACGGTTCTAACATGATCGCTGCTACCCGACGGTTGCCTTCATCCATGTCGGCGATCGCGTGTTCTATGGCTTTGATATCGTTGTAGGGAACGTAAGCAAACCCCGGCATCAAGGGTTCAAAGTCCTGTTGATATTTCGGTTGGCCTGTGGCGGTAATGGTAGCGAGGGTCCGCCCGTGGAAACTGGCCTTAGCGGTGAGGATAACGGGTTGTTCTAAAAAGTCAAGGACGGTATGGGAATATTTGCGAATGAGTTTGATGGCGGCTTCGTTAGCTTCTGCCCCAGAATTACAGAAAAACACCTTATCAGCACAAGAATG
The DNA here is from genome assembly GCA_030066295.1 of Crocosphaera sp. Lineage (GTDB taxonomy): Bacteria > Cyanobacteriota > Cyanobacteriia > Cyanobacteriales > Microcystaceae > Crocosphaera. The sequence goes on along the minus strand of JASJBX010000258.1, from coordinate 3,195 downwards.
CTCAATAATCCACTGCGCCAGTTCTCCTTGTTGGGGAATATAGTATAAATTGGAAACATGATGCAGGGATTGGATCTGCTCGCTGACGCTTTTGACTAAAGCAGGGTGGCCATGGCCTAGGGTACAGGTGGCAATACCGGCCACAAAGTCAAGATATTCCTTGCCGTTGGTATCCCAAAGACGACACCCTTCCCCCCGTTCAATAGCGATGGGAAACCGTCCATAGGTGTGCATCACATAGGTATCAAAGTGTTGCGGATCAAAGGATTGGGTGGGGTTTTCTGTTAGGGTAGGATGGGTCACGGTTGGCTCCTGAAAAAGTCGCGTTACGCTTGTTTGGCCAATTGTAGTCAATCCGGTGAGCAAAGTTAGATTTTGTTTAGATTTTTCCCAGATTTGCTCGTCACTTAATTATAAATTATTTATTAGCAGAATTTTTTAGTTTTGTTTTGGGAATACTCTACTTATAAGAAAGAGCATAAACACTTATTTGCAAATAGTGACCATAACGTTGAAATTTTAGACGTTAATAACTTTCAAGCAATAGCAATCATCAAGGGGAAAGAGAACCCAGACTATAGAATAGTTTATAATTTTATAACTATCTCGTTGATTTTTTTTATGACCTCTTTAGCTGTTCCCGTTTACGGTTTAGCCTTACATACCACCAGTTCACAGTTAGGACTAAGTTTAAGTAATTTTTCCACAGAAGCTTATACGAAAACCTGGAATTTAGATCGGCAATTATCGAATTATTTACATCAATATCTACAAGAATTTATTCAACCGAAAATTTGGCAAGATTTTCAGTTTATTGCTGTGGCCAAAGGACCAGGAAGTTTTACCAGTAATCGGATCGGTATGGTTGCTGCTCGAACGTTAGCACAACAATTGAACCTGCCTTTATTTGGGATTTCTAGTTTAGCTGCTTTTGTTTGGTTTCAGAAAAAAAACTATAAAGTGAATGAGCCTATTTTTGTCCAAATGAAAGCCTCAAGAGGAAAATTTTTCGGAGCAATTTATTGTAAAAATAAACCAGAAAATTCACTGAATATCATCCTAGATGATACAGTAATGTTACCGAAAGAATGGAAAAAAAAATTGCACGATTTAAACCTTTCTTGTCAACCGTTGATAACACCATCAAAATTAGGAATGACAGCCAGTAGTGTGTTAGAATTAGCCTATTACCAATGGCAACGAGGAAAACGTCCCCATTGGTCAGAAGTTATGCCCTTCTATGGAATGTCGGTGTTTAATTAAACTCCCAAAAAATAATCATTTAATGTGACTAATACATTAATCATTATTTCTTGTTGTAAATACGAATAAAAGTCTTGTTTTTATGATATTCTAACTCATATATTTACCATAAGGACTATCATGATTAAAGCTTACGCAGCCCACGAAAAAGGGGGAAAATTAAAGCCTTTTGAATACGATCCTGGGGAACTAGGAGACGAAACCATAGAAATTAATGTTGAATATTGTGGCATTTGTCATAGTGATTTGAGTATGTTAGACAATGAGTGGGAAATTAGTCAATATCCCCTCGTTCCGGGTCACGAAGTGGTGGGAACCATCAATGCAGTGGGAAAGGGAGTAAAAACCGTTTCTGTGGGACAAAAAGTGGGGTTAGGCTGGTTTTCCGGTTCTTGTATGAGTTGTGAATGGTGTATGGGAGGAGATCATAATCTTTGTCCCGATGCTGAGAGTACCATTGTCGGCCGTTTTGGGGGATTTGCTGATAAAGTGAGGGCTCATTATAGTTGGGTCATTCCTTTACCTTCAAACATCAATCTAGAAAGTGCCGGACCTCTATTTTGTGGAGGCATTACTCTCTTTAATCCTATCATTGAATGTGGTATTAAATCCACTGATAAAGTGGGTGTGATTGGGATCGGAGGTTTAGGACATATGGCCTTACAATTTCTCGATGCTTGGGGGTGTGAAGTCACCGCTTTTTCGGGAAGTCCTGATAAGGAAGAAGAAGCCAGAAAATTAGGGGCTGATCATTTTATTAATTCCCGTGAAAAAGATGCCCTAGAAAAAGTAGCCAACTCCTTTGATTTTATTATTTCAACTGTTAACGCCGATCTCGACTGGAATGGTTATATTAACGCGTTACGTCCCAAAGGAAAATTACATTTTGTTGGGGTAACCCCTAACCCACTTTCGGTAGCTATTTTTCCCTTAATCTTAGGACAAAAAACTGTATCCGCCAGTCCTTTAGGGAGTCCTCACACCATCGGTAAAATGTTAGAATTTGTCCAACTTCATCAGATTGAACCAATGATCGAAGTCCTGCCGTTAGACCAAGTTAATCAAGCCATGGATCAACTAAAAAATGGTCAGCCTCGGTATCGTTTAGTTTTGAAAGTTTAACTTTCTCCCAAAACAAAAAACCTCGGTACATCACCGAGGTATTCTAGGAGAACTCAATATCAATGGGAGATACCGAAATCACACGATTTTAGATCGCAAACAAAGCCCCTGTACATTAAGATTTTGTTTACTGTCCCTATGTTAAGTAATGTAACAAAAATGTTAAATCTTGTCAAGAAAGTCTTGACAATTCGAGTTCGGGGTTATTAGTTCTCGGTTCGGATGGTGGGGATGGGGAGACGGGTATTAACCCTGAACTTCTGCCTCGGAGCCCCCTGCCTTCCAAGGCTTCCCCCTCGGTCAAGAAGGGGGATTGATCTACGAAACCCGAAATGTGTATGATGGTATATTGCTTTATAATTGAATCTCAAAGGGTCTTGATCGATCTCAAGACTCCTTATATTGTTGTGCCGTTCAACCACATACTTTTTAAGATATAGACACTGATGTAATTATCAATCTTCCCTGTTTTCCTCCTCTAAATACAAAAACATTGAGCTATTTTCATCAAGAAAAGATGAAAATCAATCCTTTTTCCTATTGTTGAGAACCATTAAACATGAAACCACCACAAGATACAAGATTCGACTATGTAAAAATTGGGTTAGCTTCCCCCGAACGGGTTCGCCAATGGGGAGAGAGAACCCTTCCCAATGGGGTTATGGTCGGAGAAGTCACCAAACCCGAAACCATCAACTATCGGACGCTAAAACCAGAGATGGACGGACTATTTTGTGAGCGGATCTTTGGTCCATCTAAAGACTGGGAATGTTGGTGTGGTAAATATAAACGGGTTCGTCATCGGGGTAT
>JASJBX010000257.1 GCA_030066295.1 Crocosphaera sp. | reverse complement strand
GAAGCGATCGCAAAACTTGGAAGCGATCGCAAAACTTAGAGGAATCAAGGGAAAAAAGAGAATAACAATTTAGGAAAATGAACCATACATTGATAACTTAGGAAAATTAAATAAACCTTGATTAATAGTCCAAGAAAATAGCCACTTGACTATTTTAAAATTATCGCAAAGATTCCAATATCTTCTGACCATTTCTTTGGCTTGTAGCCAAACATCTTCAATGGGGTTTTGTTCGGGAGCGTTTGGAGCCAAACGAATACATCTTATTAACCATTCTTCTTCACTTTTCCCTTGATTGATTTTGTTTAAATAATCTCTCCATTCTTGACTCCTATGATAAGTGGCTCCATCCCAAATAATAAGGAGCCTTTTATTTTTATTTTCTTTAATTAATTCCGAAACAAATTTGAGCGTATTTTCTGTATTTCCTTGTGGATATTCTTTAGTAAAAACTTTTCCATTTCGATAGTTTATCGCCCCATAATAAGTTTGTCTTTCTTTCTCATTTTTGACGGTAATCTCAATTTGTCTATCGGTTCTACCCCAAATATATCCACAAATATCTCCCCACACTAAATGGCATTCATAATGACCGAGTATGTGGAATAGTCATCACGCCTGATGGTCAAAAGGTCATTTCTGGGAGTGGAGACAAAACCTTGAAAATTTGGGATTTATCTACAGAGAACTTAGAAAAGACTTTCAGGGGTCATGATGAAATTCAGATTAATGGCCCCTGTCGTCTTATTTATCGTCCCGATGCCCCTCAATGCTTTGGCGCAACGGTTTGGATCGAAACCTTGTCTCCCGTCAATGTTATATGAAATCCGTTTAATCAGCGATCGCTACAATTATCGCTTCGCTCGAAGTCAGAAGTAGGAAGTCAGAAGAATGAGACGGGAAACCTCGAAGACGAATAAAACCGTCCTAAGTCTTTGTTGAGTTGGAAGCCCCAACTATAACGGAGTTTAGTTGGGGTACTTCACCAATCCTCTTCCAAACTTTTGCCTTTTGCCTTTTGCCTTGAAACTCCCCCCCCCTGCTCCCTCTGCTTCCCCTGCTCCCCACACTCCCCACACTCCCTCAATTTCCCCAACTGTTAATGACAATAATGGACAAAAACCCCAACACCGTTGACATTCCCACAATCGAACCCCCTTTGGCATAAGCTTCCGGTAACATGGTTTCAGAAATGACCGTTAACATCGCACCGGCAGCCATCGACCCCACCAAAGATACCCAGTTGTCAGGAACATTAGCAAACACCACACTGCCCACCCCGGCCAAAACACCAGTAATCAACATGATGGAACTCCACATCAGCAAAATTTTGGCCACCGAAAACCCTTGTTCTCTCATACCGTGGGAACTAGATAAGGCTTCAGGATAATTAGAAATAAAAAGTCCCGCCAACAAAGCCGGACTTAACGGGGCCGTAATAATATGGGCCCCAATGGTCAACGCTTCAGGAATCCCATCCATCAATAAACCCAACCAGATGGCCATGGGGGCATCTTTATGTTGCGCTACCGTATTAGATAGGGTACGGGCCGAAGGAATTAAATGACCCGCATTCATACTTTGACAAGCCTTTTGTATCCATTGTCCCGCTTGAGAAGGGGTAAAATGTTGTTGTTTGAGCAGGTAATCCTGCATTTTCGGTTGTTCAAGAAACCGTTTAATACTGTCGTCCAAATTTTTAGACTGTTGGATCATCTCCTCAAAATCTCGTTTTCTGAGAACCCATACTGTTACATCCGTTAAGGCGATCGCACTCACCGTATGATTTCCCCCAGACACAAAAGAGAGTTCTCCCACCGCATCCCCAGGTTGAAGGACCACGGGGGGTTTTTGTAGAGGATGGGGATAAATAATTTCTACTTCCCCTTGATCAATAATAAACAGGCGATCGGAAATTTCTTCTGGTTGAAAGAAAACATAACCATCTTTATAGTGATGATAGGTTAAACGTTGAGCAATTTCTAGCAGTTCGTGGTGATACAAATAACGAAAGACGGGAAATCTCATAATTTGTCGCGCTATTTGTAAAAATTCTTCCTCATGGTCTTTTACTTCAACCGCCGGTAAAATAGTCCCTTCTCGATACATGGTTTCTGTTGCTTTACTCACCCAAGATTTAATTTGATTTTGCTCGAGTCCTTGACGTTTTTCTAGATAATTATGTAGGTTTTCACTCTGCCAAAATTGTTCCATTTGTTGGCATAAATAGGGAGAGGTGGGCAATAATTTTTCAAAGTCGGGACGGGGTAAAATATCAATTTCTGTGTCTTCTGTAGTTTGGGCGATGGTTTTATGGGGAGAAGCGGTTAAAAAAGAAAATTGACCAAAAACATCATTTTCTTGGAGGTGTTTTAAGGGTTCCAAGTTTGCTTGAGGGTCTAATAAAGTAACTTTACCTTTTTTGATAATATATAAGGTTTCACTGGGATCATCTTGACGATAAATAGTAGTTCCTTTGGGATAATGAGTTACTAACAAAATTTTGGCTAATTTTTGTCTCAGAGAACGATTAGCATCATAAAATAAATCAATTCGTTTTAGACTATCTACTCTTCTTTGAAAGCGACTTGCTTCTTTTTGAGTAAGATGACATAAAGTTGTCGAAGGTTTACGTAAAAATCCACCAGAATCATTCACCAATTTATTCACAAAACTGAAAAATAAACTACCAATAATCGCCCCAATTACCAATTCAATAATATGTCCTTTTTTTGTAGCACTTCCTACTAAATCGATGACTAAGGCTGCTAATAATGCCCCACCTCCAAAGGCAGTCAAAAAGGCAATAGTCTTTGATACAGGACTCCATAATAAAGCAGTAATCGACCCTAAAGGCATGGAACAAGCACTAATAATTCCATAGATAAAAGCAGTAATAATAGGCGAATTTGACATAATTCAAACAGCTTAAAATTAGATTATTAAAATACATCAATAGGGGTCAATATCCATTAACCCCTACATAGAAATTTTAAAATTACAAAAAGGCTGATTTTCCAGCAAAACGGGCTGCTTTACCTAAGTCCCTTTCAATGCGTAAAAGTTGGTTAAATTTAGCGATACGTTCACCCCGACAACCAGAACCAGTTTTAATTTGTCCTGCACTGGTAGCTACCACTAAATCAGCAATGGTGGTGTCTTCTGTTTCCCCAGAACGATGGGAAACAAAACATTTATAGTTATGCTTTTTAGCTAATTCAATGGTGTCTAAGGTTTCGGTTAAACTACCAATTTGATTAACCTTAATTAAAACAGAATTAGCAACCCCTTTTTCGATACCTTCGGCCAAAATTGTGGGGTTTGTACAGAATAAATCATCTCCGACTAATTCCACTTTATTGCCAATTTTCTCTGTCAGTTCTTTCCAACCATCCCAGTCATTTTCTCCCATACCATCTTCTAAAGAAACAATGGGATATTTATTCATCCATTCTTCCCAAAGTGCCACCATTTCTGAGGGAGTTTTGGTAGACTTATCCGATTTAAAGAATAAATATTTACCATCTTTCCATAATTCTGAGGTAGCTGGATCAAGACAAATAGAAATATCTTCCCCAGGTTTATAACCTGCTGCTTCGATCGCTTCTATAATAAACTCGATCGCATCTTCATTGGATTTTAAATTGGGTGCAAACCCACCTTCATCGCCGATACCTGTACTTAATCCTTTATCTTTTAATAAACCTTTGAGAGTATGGAAGGTTTCTGCCCCCATACGAATCGCTTCGGCAAAATTCGGTGCGTTATGAGGAGCAATCATGAATTCTTGGAAATCAACCGTATTATCGGCGTGAGATCCTCCATTGATCACGTTCATACAGGGAACGGGTAATAAAGAGGCGTTAGTTCCCCCTAAATAACGATACAGAGGCATTTTTAGATAATTAGCTGCGGTGCGAGCAGTCGCTAGGGAAATGGCTAAAATAGCATTAGCTCCCATTTTGGCTTTATTAGGAGTCCCATCAAGGTCAATCATGGTTTGATCGATGGCCCGTTGTTGAGTAACATCCATACCAATGAGAGCCGGGGCGAGATGATTATTAGCATTTTCTACGGCTTTTAGCACACCTTTGCCTTGATAACGGCTTTTATCCCCATCTCGCATTTCTACAGCCTCTTTTTCTCCTGTAGAAGCCCCAGAAGGCACTAATGCACTTCCGACGGTGCCATCTTCAAGCATGACTTGGGCCTCAACCGTAGGGTTCCCCCGTGAATCAAGCATTTCTGAGGCGATAATTTTTTTAATCCGCATGAAGTCCAGTCTCCTGAATAATCGTTGAAATCGTTTAGACGATTGAAGAAATCATGCTCTAATTATCTGTCATCTCTTGCTATTATTCTCTGTATTTTCCCTTAAGATTTTCTAAAAAATCTCCTTAAACTAAAGCCAAATTCCTAATAATCAACTCTTAAATTTATCTCAGCAAGGTCAATCAGAATTGAAAATTTAGTTATTTATTTGGATAAATAGTGAGAGAAAGGATAATGTAATGACTTATTCATCTGTCGTTTCACCATTTTTGCCCAACTATCAAAATCGAAGTTTTCTGCTAAAGGATTTAGGGATTTTTGCAATTCTTGGTCTTTTTCCTCTCTAGGTAATACCACTATCCCTACTGTTTGATTTTCCATTAATCTATTCTCCGGCCCTATGATTTGGCTCACAATTTTTGTTGTTAAGTTGTTTTTTATCTTTAACTATCATACCTGTTTCTGGATCAGTTAAACGGTTAATTTTTGGTTAAGCAAAGTTAAATTATTTGTAAGCATTCAGCGTTCAGCGTTCGGAGTTCGGAGTTAGAAATTTTCAAATGAAAATGGGATAAGACTGGTATTAATAAAGTGATATACTTCAAAGAACAGAAGATTTTACAATCATTAATAATCTATGGAAAGTCCACAAACTTCTAGTACGGAAAAGCAAAAAATGCTCAAAGGAGAGTATTATAATGGTTTTGAAGAAGGCTTACTTAATGATAGGAAAAAAGCTAAAAAATTATGTCAACAATTAAATAATATTCCTGATGGAAGTCAAACAGAAAGAAGT
>JASJBX010000256.1 GCA_030066295.1 Crocosphaera sp. | reverse complement strand
AGAAAGGTAGTCTTAAACTATGGAAATCAAAGAAAGGTATTTGGTATGTTCTGTTATCAGTATCAATGGAAGTTCCTGATGCTGAGTCCGTTAAAAATTGGATTGGGGTAGATAGAGGTCAAAATCAAATTGCTGTCGCTAGTTTGCCTAATGAGTTTGGAAAGTTTTGGAATGGTGGTCAAATCAAACATTTGAGAAGACGCTATCAAAAACTTAGAAAACAACTCGAAAAAGCCCATAAGCGCAAGGCAATTAAACGATTAGAATCTAAAGAAAGACGAATCATAACCTATATTAATCACTGCATTTCCAAGCAGTTAGTTCAATTGGCGAAAGATTATGGCATGGGATTAAGATTTGAAGACCTATCTAAGATTAGACAAACCTTGGAGACATCAAAACTATTTCAGTAAATAAGCAATGATAAACGCGACGAAAACTCTCTGTCCTTATTGTGGTGTCGGTTGCGGGTTAGAAGTCTTACCCCCAGCCCAACCCGGAAAACCGGTTAACCGAGACAGCGAAGGAACCCCCATCTGGCAAGTTAGAGGCGATCGCACCCATCCTTCTAGTTTGGGGAAAGTCTGTGTTAAAGGGGCAACCGTCAGCGAGTCGTTAGACAAGTCTCGTCTCAAATATCCCATGATGCGAGAGAGTTTAGAGAAGCCGTTTCGCCGCGTGAGTTGGCATGAAGCAATAGATGCTATTGTTCAGCGTATTCAAACCGTCCGTTCAACCCAAGGACCCGACGCAATATGTATGTATGGTTCCGGACAGTTTCAAATTGAAGATTACTATACCATCGAAAAGCTCTTTACGGGGTTTCTGGGAACTAATAACTTTGACAGTAACTCCCGTCTTTGTATGTCTTCTGCGGTTGCCGCTTATACCCAAAGTTTCGGTAGTGACGGGCCACCCTGTTGTTATGAAGACTTAGAGTTAACCGACTGTGCCTTTTTGATCGGAAGCAATGCAGCAGAATGTCATCCCATCGTTTTTAACCGACTGCGTGTGCATCATAAAAAGAACCGTAAGGTGAAAATGATTGTGGTAGACCCCAGAAAGACCCAAACCGCAGCAGCAGCAGACTTACACTTAGCCATCAAACCCGGAAGCGATATCGATCTCCTCAACGGGATGGCCTATTTGTTCATGCGTTGGGGTCGCATTGATACTATTTTTATCGATGAATGTACCCAAAACTTTTCAGCCTATGCTGAGGTGATCCGTCATTATCCCCCGGAGTTGGTGGCCCGTAACTGTGGTATTGCTATGGATGAGTTAGAAAAAGCAGCTAGATATTGGGCCGAGTCAAAAAGGGTGTTATCTTTATGGTCAATGGGGATGAATCAATCATCTGAAGGAACGGCGAAAGTTCGCACCCTGATCAACTTACATTTAATGACGGGAGATATTGGTAAACCGGGGGCCGGACCGTTTTCTCTCACGGGACAACCTAACGCCATGGGGGGCCGAGAAGCGGGAGGGTTATGTAATATTTTGCCCGGTTATCGGGTTATGACTAACCCTCACCATTGTGCGGAAATGGAACAGTTTTGGGGACGGCCAGAGGGAAGTATTCGATCGCAACGGGGGTTAACCGGGTTGGAAATGATGCGCGGCTTAGAAACAGGAGAGGTGGGTTTGTTGTGGATCGCAGCCACTAACCCGGCGGTGAGTCTGCCCGATCTCAAACGGACTCAGGCCGCCTTGAAGCGATCGCCGTTTACGGTGTATCAAGACGCTTATTATCCCACAGAAACCGCAGCCTATGCCCATATTCTACTCCCAGCAGCCCAATGGAGTGAAAAAACCGGGGTGATGACGAACTCGGAACGGGTGGTGACGTTGTGTCCTCAGTTTCGTGATCCTCCAGGGGAAGCAAGGGCCGACTGGGAAATATTCGCCGAAGTAGGGCGACGGTTAGGGTTCGAGGCGGCGTTTAGTTTTCAAACGTCAGCCGAGGTTTATGCAGAGTTTGTCAAAGTCACCGCTAACCGTCCCTGCGACACCTCTGGCTTAAGTCACGAAAAGTTACGCATCTATGGCCCGTTACAATGGCCCTATCCTGATGCTTGGCCTTGTCTGGAAGGAGAGGAGTTAGCCCAACAAAACCGCACCAATAAGCGACTTTACACGGATTTTCGTTTCAAAACCCCAGATGGACGGGCAAGGTTTGCTGCCTACCATTCTAAGGGGCTGGCCGAACCCCCAGACGCGGCCTATCCTTTCGTTTTAACCACTGGCAGATTATACGGCCATTGGCATACCCAAACCCGAACCGGACGCATTGCTAAAATTCAAAAAATGCACCCCGATCCGTTTCTTGAAATACATCCTCAAGATGCAGCAAAATTGAACATTGAAGAGAATACTTTAATTGAAGTGCGATCGCGTCGAGGAAAGGCTTATTTTCCCGCAAAAATAACGAAGGCCATCCCTCCTGGGACTGTGTTTGTTCCCATGCACTGGGGCGCACTTTGGGCTGACGATGCTGAAGCTAACGCTTTGACCCATTCTACGGCTTGTCCCACATCTTTGCAACCAGAGTTAAAAGCTTGTGCTGTACAGGTAAGTGTAGCCTCATAAGACTCGTTTAAACAGATATCGCACCAGCAACAGAAAATTAATTAATGCTGATGTTAACGGTGGGTTGAACATCAGAAGAAAAGCAGTCTAAAGATTGAGGAATGATATGATCAATGGGAAAAGGAGTCGCGTTTGAACGTTCAGGAGAGTGGCAATATTCACATAAATATTTTGCTCTCTTACGAACTTTTAGACGAATAAAGTTGTTAATAACCACAATTTAAGATGCTAATTTTGCTTTTCCTATTATTCAGGTAAAGGATCATTAAAATCATCACTCATCCAAATTTTTCCTTGATGTATAAATATATAAGCTAAGTTATAATGATGGAAAAGGTTATCCTATTACAGCGCGCCCAATGACTGATAATGAAAGAAAACGCTATCAAAAATGGAGAAAATAATGAATATTAATAAATTGCCTACAACTGACTCGATTGAAGAATTAGCTAATTTTTGGGACACTCATGATTTAACAGAGTTTGAGGATCAATTAGAAGAAGTTAAAGACTCTATTTTTGAAAGAGAAACATTAATTTCTATTGATTTACAACCGCAAGAAATAAAAAAGGTTAAAGCAATAGCTAAAGCGCAAGGAATAGATTATCATGAACTTATTAAGCAGTGGGTTGTAGAAAAAGTATCTCAAGTTTAGTTACTATGAGTAAATGGCGTGTCATTCTTGAAAAAGATCCAGAAACAGGATATTTTGCTGTCTGGTGTCCAGAGTTACCAGGGTGTACTTCTTGCGGAGAAACAGAAGAACAAGCATTGGAAAATATAAAAGAAGCAATTGAATTATATTTACAACCTGATGACATTAATTTATCCTCTTAGAACAGTATAACTAATATTTTCGCTTGAGTTGTTCAACGGAAATCACCTTATTTTCTTTAACGTTTTTTGCGCTTTAGTAAATGCTTCTTTAAATCCCTCAATTTTTAGTCATTCTTCAGTTGCTTCATTATCCTCTTTTTCCAGTAAATCAGCTAAAAAATCAGCAACTAATAAAAGCTGTTCTGTTGATAGTTGATCGATATAAGATTGGACTCGCTGACGAAGTTCTAGATTACTCATAAATAAAACTACACTACAATATAACAAAATTATATCTTAATTTTAGTCTAGGTGTTGTTGACTTTAGAGGTAGAATTTGATCATCATTCAGAAAAATATGTTTGTATTCAGTAGTCGTTGTCATTAATTAAGATCGGATTAACATCTGAATATATAGTATAACCAAATAAAAAGGGGGGGCGGTAAAAAAATCGATATAATATATAACCAGTAGTGTTTAATGATATACGAAATTTGTATCCACCAAGATCGAAGCCAACCTATAGATACACAATCAATATTTTTAAAATCTTCTGGAAAATATTTCAAATGTTTTGCTTTAAATAACCAGTAATCATCAGAATCATGATTTTCTTGACATCTATCTATCAAATCATTATAATCCTTATTAATAGATTCAACAAATTTTTTATGCTCATTCAAATTATTATCTTCTAACTCAAAAGATAAAAAGATGTCAATTTTTCTGGATATTTTGGATAAATCCTTGGCATTATTATCTAACCTTTCAGCACGTAATTGATAATTTTTCATTCCTTCTAATAGACTTAATACAAGAATAAAAACAGATAAAAATATAGCTGTTATTGTATATAAGTTATTAAGACTTCTGCATTGACCAGTTAAATCTATTATATTTTGTATAATAGATATTGCTATAGCATATATTGATAGAAAAGAAATACTGGTGATGGATAATTGACTTTGTAAACTTAATCTTCGGGAAGCTTCAAAACGAGAACCTTTAGTTATCCAAATGTTTCGATTTAACTTGTCAGTATATCTAGCATCGTTACTTAAATCGTCATTCATAATTGATAACAAAAGCGAGTTGTCTATTGATTGATAATATTCACTCCAGTAGAATTTTAGAAAAACTCCATTCTGGAGGTCATAACCTAATAATAAGGTAGTGATTACAGTTACTCCACTCCTAAGCTAAATTTTAGGAGGTCTTCTTAGTAGAAGAGACAACTCGCTAGTATATATTAGCATCATCTTTCTCCAATTTGGCCAAATTTATATTTTTGTAATATTCATACATTTCATTAATTTCTTCTTCAGAATAGCCTCTGTTTGGATCAATCTTTCCTATGTTACTTAAAAAATTCATTTTTTCTTCTGTAGTTTTATATTTATAATAATCATGAATATAGCCTCCATGAAGATTATACTTACCTTCATGATATGCTTTTGAAAGTTTCTTTAAATTGTGAGGTGCTTTTCCATTAAAATCTTCTAGTCTATTAAAAAAGCTTTCTATAATTTTATCCAGTTTATAAAAAATTGATATATCATTGACAGCATTATAATATAGAACCCAACCATATCGTTTA
>JASJBX010000068.1 GCA_030066295.1 Crocosphaera sp. | reverse complement strand
AGCAGTTTTCATCGAAAATGTGGGTAGAAACCCCGTCCTTCTAGGACGGCTTGATATTTTGTATGATATACTTGAACTGCCGAAAAGCGAAAACCAAGCAATAGGCAATGCACCTTGAAAACTAGAGTTAAGGGGTTCTGTACAGAAATGCTTGTACAGGTAAAGACTCTAAGCAACAAGTACCAGAAGCTTTGGCTAAACCGTACCGATGGGCTGTCGGGATCGGCTCTGGCGAAATGGGGTAAAAGTCTGTGGACTCTGTGTAAGACAGTACATGGTTTTTTAGACTGTGGTATGCAACGGTGAATGAATCAGAAACCTAAATCGTGAGGTTTAGGAATCACCGCCCTTTCAGGGCGCGTGAGGAGGTCAACCTATGGATGTGTAGTGGGCAAGGGAGATAATCTCGCTTTCTTCTTGTCTAAAGTGTATCCTGGAGGGATAATAAAGCTAATTTTGAGCCAAAAATCTGATAGTTTGATCACAGTGTTCACTATCGATTCATCTTTCTTTTAGGAGAACTTTAGGAAAAACCCATTATGTCTATTATCTTCCAACTTGTCTTAGCTGCCCTCGTTTTCTTTTCTTTTGTCATGGTGGTTGCCGTTCCCGTTGCTTATGCTTCCCCTCAAAACTGGGATCAGTCTAAGCCTCTGTTATACGTCGGATCTGCTATTTGGATCGCTTTAGTGTTGTTAGTGGCGGTCTTAAACTTTCTAGTAGTTTAACGATTCCCCCACAACATCGCGCCCCATCTTTAGTTATGCTTAAAGGTGGGGATTTTTTTGTAGAAGAGTTAAAGCTAAGATTATGACCATTTTTGAGGGAACCTTTACCCAAGATCCGTCTGCTTTACGTTTTGCCATCGTTATCGGTCGTTTTAACGATTTAGTCACCGATAAACTCCTATCAGGGTGTCAAGACTGTTTAAAGCGTCACGGTATCGATGTTAACCCCCACGGAACCCAAGTGGATTATGTCTGGGTTCCTGGCAGTTTTGAAGTTCCTTTAGTAGCCCGTCAATTAGCCCTATCGGGAAATTATGACGCAATTATCTGTTTAGGGGCTATTATTCGCGGCCATACTCCCCACTTTGATTACGTGGCAGCAGAAGCAGCTAAAGGCATCGCAGCAGCCGGCTTTCAAACCGGGACCCCCGTGGTGTTCGGCATTTTAACCACCGATACCATGCAGCAAGCGTTAGAAAGGGCGGGGATCAAAAGTAATTTAGGCTGGAATTACGCCTTAAATGCCCTAGAAATGGCCAGTTTAATGGGTCAACTACGGGGTAACCTTCCTCCTAATAATTCTCAAGCAGCTTTACCCGTTTCTCAGTTAAAGAATCCCATGATCTCAGAGTGAACTGACTTCGGAGGTAATATGGCAGATTTAGACGTTTCCTGGGAAGAGTATCATCGTCATATTGAAACGTTGGCGGTGAAAATTGATCAATCTCAGTGGCAGTTTGACCACATTGTTTGTATTGCTAAAGGAGGGTTAAGGGTGGGTGATATTCTCAGTCGTCTGTTTGATATTCCCTTGGCCATTGCTGCTGCTGCTTCTTACGGGGGAGACGATAATCGTTCCCGTCAATCAATCAAAATGGGCCAACATTTGGCTATGACAAAAGATAGCCTCGGATCTCGTCTTTTATTAGTGGATGACCTGGTAGATTCAGGGGTGACTTTACAAGAAGTAACTCAATGGTTACAAGGATACGCTTCCTCGGTTCAAGAACTCCGCACCGCCGTCATCTGGTATAAAAGTTGTTCTCAATTTCAACCCGATTATTACGTCAAATACCTATCAGATGATCCTTGGATTCATCAGCCCTTTGAACGTTACGAATCTATGACTCTCAATGATTTAAGTGTTTGAAAGCCCGTGACGAGGATTGAACTCGTGACCTCACCCTTACCAAGGGTGTGCTCTACCACTGAGCCACACGGGCAATTTTTTGTGGTGGGCCGAGCTGGATTTGAACCAGCGTAGGCATAGCCAGCGGATTTACAGTCCGCCCCCATTAACCACTCGGGCATCGACCCATTTATCTCACGATTATTAATCGTAGCATAGGCAATCCAACAATTCAACTGTTTCAGAAAAAATTTATTTTTTGAGTTAAGTGTGAATTCTTCCCCTAGGGTCTTGACAGGTTAAGATAAGATGGTAGGGAATTAATCATTTGTTACAAAATCTTAATGTAAGTTAGCCTTGTTCAATCTCCTATCCAAAATTCAAGAGATTCTCAGACGCTGGTGGTCAGAATTCACCCTGCAAACTAAGCTATTAGCAGCAGCAACCCTAGCCGTCTCCTTATTCATGAGTGGTTTAACGTTTTGGGCTGTTAACACCATTCAGAGGGACGCGCAATTAAATGATACGCGCTTTGGGCGGGATTTGGGTTTATTGCTGGCCTCTAATGTTGCCCCCCTGATCGCAGAAGATAACTTGACGGAAGTTGCCCGTTTTTCCAGTCGTTTTTATCAGAGTACCTCTAGCGTTCGTTATATGATTTATACCGACGCAACGGGGCAGATTTTCTTTGGTATCCCTTATTCATCGGCGGAAGTTCAAAATTCCCTGACCATTGAACGTCGTTTACAACTGCCTAGTTTTCCGGCTGATCATGATAGTCTCCCCCTCGTTAGACAACATCAAAGTCCGAATGGAGAGGTAACGGATGTTTTTGTTCCTCTCAAACATGAAGGAAAACAGTTAGGATTTTTAGCCATTGGTATTAATCCCAATCCCACGGTGGTTAATTCGTCTAATTTAACCCGTGATGTTACCATTGCGGTATTTGTGGCTATTTGGGCTATGGTTATCCTCGGGGCTGTTTTTAATGCCTTAACCATTACCCGTCCCATAAAAGAACTATTAGTAGGGGTGAAAAATATTGCCACAGGAAACTTTAAACAAAGAATTACCCTTCCCTTTGGCGGAGAGTTAGGAGAATTAATTTTTAGTTTCAATGAAATGGCCGAACGTCTGGAACGTTATGAAGCACAAAATATCGAAGAATTAACCTCAGAAAAAGCTAAATTGGATACGTTGGTATCGACCATTGTGGATGGGGCAATTTTATTGGATACTCAGCTTAATCTATTATTAGTTAATCCCACGGCCAGACGGATGTTTGTTTGGGAAGGAAAAGATGTAATTGGGGAAAATATTCTGCAACTTTTACCATCGGAATTAACCACTCAGTTACAAACTCCCCTAGAACAAATGATAGATGAAAATTCGATAGATTCCTCTGCATCAGAACAAGATAAAATTTCAGACGATAAACCCCTACAACCCAGAATTAATCCAGGAGAGTATCGCATCAGTATCAGTCAACCTACATCGAGAATTGTTCGGGTTCTTTTGACTCAAGTATTCGATCAACATAGAGAAACCCTAAAAGGCATCGCTATGACGGTACAAGATATTACCCGTGAAGTGGAATTAAATGAAGCCAAAAGTCAGTTTATTAGTAATGTCTCCCACGAACTAAGAACGCCTCTTTTTAATATTAAATCTTTTATAGAAACCTTATCCGAATTTGGAGAAGACCTCACAGAAACCGAACGCAAGGAATTCCTAGAAACAGCCAATCACGAAACCGACCGCTTAACTCGTTTGGTCAATGATGTTCTCGATTTATCCCGTTTAGAATCTTCTAAAACCTATCATTTAAGTGGGGTGGATTTATCTCAGTTAATTGAACAAACCCTGAGAACCTACCAGTTGAATGCTAAGGATAAAGAATTAGTCTTAAAAAAGGAAGTTGAACCGAATTTACCTTTAGTCTTAGGGCATTACGATTTATTGTTACAGGTGATGACGAATTTAGTGGGAAATGGCCTCAAATTTACAACTCCTGGGGGTATTATTATGATTCGGGCTTACCATTTTAAAACGAAATCTAAACAATTTAATGATAAATTTTGTGTGAGAGTTGAAATATCGGATACCGGAATTGGCATTGCCACCGAAGATCAAGCTGCCATTTTTGATCGCTTTTTCCGTGTAGAAAATCGAGTCCATACCCTCGAAGGAACCGGGTTGGGACTATCGATTGTCAAAAATATTATTGATAAACATCACAGTCAAATTCACCTAATTAGTGAAGTGGGAATTGGGACAACATTTTGGTTTGATTTAGCCCTCTATGAAGATAATTGTTCCCCCTCAGAAGGTTGCAACAATGACAATATACTCCCAAGAACCGTTGATGTTCATCCTCATCGTTTACTCTTTTAGTTGCTTAAAGCGATCGCTAAACTAAGGCCAATTAATCCCACTATTAGTAACATTCTTCGATGCCGATAACTCCAGCGTTTAAGCTTGGTTAGGGGGTTAGAAGGGGTTAGTTTGATAATATCTTCGTTGAGGATGGGTTGGGTTTTGTCCTGATATAACATACAGGTTTTGGCAAAAGGACGTTTATCATAAGTACAGCTATCGTCTTCATGGTATAAACAGCGATCGCATAAAAATTCTGTTTGGGTTGCTTGCGATAAAGGCATTCCAGGATGTCCAAACGCTTTTAAGGTCGTTTTACAATAGGGACAATCGATGGCTTGACTATTGATAAGTTGTTGACATTGAGGACAGGTGGTCATTAATCAGAGGGTTGCTCAAATTTTCCTCTTTATTCTAAATAGCCAGACCCCATAAAACCGTTATTTGTAAAGAAATATTAATAACCATGATTTATCTTTCTCATCAACAATTACAACAGATTCAACGCCATGCTGAAATGGTCTATCCTGAAGAATGTTGTGGGTTATTGCTAGGAACCCTAGAAAGGGATAATAAACGGGTGATAGAAGTCAGAGAAACAGAAAATAGTTGGACGGGTGACATTAATGAAAACTTACCTCATTTTCCTAGTTCTAACCAACAACCCTTAAGTAAAAAAAATCGGTTTAGTATTGATCCTTACACTTTATTACAAGTCCAAAAAGAAGTCCGCGATCGCCGTTTAAATATGATTGGCATTTATCATTCTCACCCCGATCATCCGGCTGTTCCCTCTCCGTTTGATCGTGAAATTGCTTGGCCAGACTATTCTTATATTATTGTTTCTTTAAAAGAAGGTAAATTTACTGAAATAAGAAGCTGGAAACTAGAAGAAAATCAATCTTTCCAAGAAGAAATCATACAAATTGTTGCATAATTTAGATTTTTTTTCTACAATGACCCGTGATTATTCTTTGAGATAAAAAACTGATGAACAAAATCACTGTATCCTTAGCTATTTTTACAGGAACAACCACCGCTTTGTTGATGGGAAATAACGCTGCTTTAGCTGCTGCGTTATTAAAAATTGATAAAAAATAATGGAAATTAAGAATGATTATCAATTAATAATGGGGGTTATTATTTTGATAAATTTTAGACAAGATGTCTTGATGAATTGCCTGGGTAATGGGATATAAATAAGCAAAAACGAAACCAATCATTAATAAGGTAATAGGGACTGGTCCAATTATCATCCGAATTGCCCATAAAGCTGTCTCTGGTTGTTGTCCTGTACTACCAGGAATATAACCGGCAATATCTAAGATTTTACCCACCACGAATAAGGCGACAGCAATCCCAATTTTTTGCAATTGAACCACCAAGGCAAAAAAAATTCCTTCCCGTCTTTCTCCTGTTTTGAGTTGATCTAAGTCCACAACATCAGGTAACATTGACCAAGGAACAATATAAGCGGTTGCAATACCAATTCCTGCTACAATTGCTATCAGATACATCAAAATAACTTGCCCAGGTTGAAGGAGAAATAACCCTAATTCTGCTACAATGGTGAAGGGAATTCCCATTAAATAAATAACCTTTTTTCCTAAACGACGGCTAAGATAACTCCACACCACCATCATCATTAAAGCGGTTCCTTGAACCATAATAGCCATTCTAGTAAAATGTTCTTCGGTTAACCCCATACAATTAATCACAAAATAGGGTAAAATTGCAGCAATTGTTTGTACACTTAACCAGGAACATAGGTAGATTATCATCACACAAATAAAAGGGAAGTTGGTAAAAACTAGACTCAATTTTTCCCTAAAAGATAAAGAAGAAGTTTTAGAATAGTTAGAATAATCTTGTTGAACATGATTGTATCTTTTATAAGTTCCAAAAACACTGATATAAATAGAAATAATAGTAATTAATCCTGCCACAAATCCTAAAATTAAATACTGTTTTTCTTCATTATTAACCCAGTTGAAAATGAGTTCAGCTAAAATTAAGGATAAAATACTACCACCAATACTAAAAGCAGACCGAAAACTAATTAAATTAGTTCGATCATGATAATCTTGGGTTAATTCAGCCGATAAGGCACTATAAGGCAGTAAAACTGCTGTAAAAGCGGTATAAAAAACTAAAGCGATAATCGTATAATAAATAATCTGAAAAGGTTGATGATTAGAAGGAGAAATTGTCCACAATAAAACACAACTTAATCCTAAAGGAATTGACCCCAAAATCATCCAAGGGTAGCGACGGCCAAAGGGAGAACGAGTGCGATCGCTTAACCAGCCAATCAACGGATCATTAATGGCATCCCAAATTTTCCCAATCATGACAATGATACCGGCTAAACCAGGCTTTAAACCAGCAATATCCGTCAAGAAAAAGAGAAAAAAGAAAACTAAAATATTACTCGGTAACGATCCACTTAACTCCCCAATACCATAAGCTAACTTTGTCGAAAAATTAAGTTTTGTTTGCGGGTGAAATTCTTGAGGAGATGACATTTGAAATCTTGTAATAATATCCCTTAATATTAACAAAATTCCCATCACCATCCTTCACTGAAATTAGGCATCAACCTCATTAAGTTAAGATTAACTCAGACTTTCAAAATAGTCTCGGATTTGATTGCGTCGTCGAGGTTGACGTAACTTTTGCAGGGCCTTGGCTTCGATTTGACGAACCCGTTCCCGTGACAAGTCTAGGGTTCGGCCAATATCGGCTAAGGAATAAGAAATGCCATCTTCAAACCCGTACCGTAGTTTGATCACTTCCTGTTCTCGTTCAGTCAAGTCCTCTAATAACACCCCAATATCCCGACGTAACGATTCAATCACTAAATTTTCTTCGGGGGAAATATCTTCCGATTCCAATAAATCCACTAATTCTGTATCCTTTTCTTTACCCACTTTAATTTCTAAAGACACAGAACGGGGAATTTTCATCAATACTTCCCGGACTTGTATTGCACTCATATCCAGTTCTTGGCCAATCTCTTCTAGGGTAGCATTGCGTCCTTTGCCTTGAGAAATTTTTCGTTGAACTTGTTTAATTTTATTGAGTTTTTCCGTCACATGAACGGGAAGACGAATAATGCGACTTTGGGTGGCGATCGCCCGAGTAATGCCTTGACGAATCCACCAGTAAGCATAAGTAGAAAAACGATAGCCTTTAATGGGATCAAATTTTTCAACTGCTTTTTCTAACCCCAGGGTTCCTTCTTGAATTAAATCCAATAATTCTAAACCTCGATGTTGATATTTTTTAGCCACAGACACCACCAGACGTAAGTTGGCTTTAATCATTTCGTCTTTGGAACGGATTCCTATTTTTTGAATCTCGTCTAATTCCTTAACATCAATATTGGCTAAAGCAGCCCATTCTATCTTACCTTTGCTCAAAATTTCTTTTAATTCAAACACAGAAACGTCACTGGCCTTGGCCCATTTTTCCCAAGAGGGACGATGACCTAAATAGGCCATTAACTGATCGTGAATGCGATGAACATGGACAAATTGACTCATGATCGTATCGTCTGTTTCTGCTGCTTGGTTTCTGATCTCCAGCAATTCAACATAACGTTGAACCTGTCTAGATTTACTGACCTCTTCTTCTTTTTTGAGTAAGGGAACGCGACCAATATCTTGAAGATATAAACGGACTAAATCAGTGGTGACTCGATGGGTGGAAGTATCGGTTTCGGTGAATTCTATGCTTTGTAATTCTAATTCAAATAAACCATCTCCTAACTCAGAAGCGATCTCATTACCTTCTTTTTCTGACTCTGTAACAGGCTGAACTGGAGGAGAATCATGGTTATCAATGGGGTGATAGGAAGATGTGGCTAGCATAGGAATTTCTCAGTAATGATGACGAGATCAACGAGGAATTATAACTTCCTCTGACTGTCCTTAGAATTCCCCAAATCAATGAAAAAAACATAAGGTCTTAATATTTGTTCAAGATCAATCCATTAAGATTACAGAATTCTACGGTTATTGGGACTTTTTTTCTTAAAAAATTACTGTGATTATAAGGTTTCATTCTTTGGCAAACAACCCAAAACAAAATTAAGCCAAGTTTTCACTTGACTTAACGAAAATTATGAATCGATGTCCTTGTCTTTACAGCGTTTTGAGATACTCCACTAAGGCTTGTTTCTCCTCAGAAGATAACTCCGTTCCATAAAGATGTCCCTGGTTACTATTGCCATCGACACTGGTATCGTATTTAAACCCTTCGCTTTCTGCTTGGGTCCCTTGCGAAACAAACCCAACTGTCTCAGGATTATAAACATCATACCCTCGATAAAAGACCTTGGTTCTGTTTTCTGGGACTTCTAGGAGATCCTTGAGAGAGGGAACGGAACCATTATGTAAATAGGGCGCCCGCAACCAAATCCCATCTAAGGCAACCGAGATGTAACCATTTTGTTTTTGTACTTGGGTAAAATCCCATTCTTTGCCATCTCCTAGGGCGAGATATTTATCGACGGCTGCTTGAGTCCACATTTTAATCCGATGATCATCGGTTCCCACTTCTTCGACCGGAATGACGGTTCCTGTGCGATCGCCGCCAAAAGCGTGACAAGCGGCACAGTTGTTGTCGAAAATGGGTTTTCCTTGGGCTGCCGCAACTGTATCGATCTCAAACGGATAATCAGGGGGAGGGATCAGACGAATGAAATCTTCTACCCGTTGTAAGTCTTTCAGGGGGACGTTATCGGTTGGCGTTCCTGCTGCTAAAGCCCCCATAATAATAGTTTCGGTGAGGCTACTTTCTAACCCATCCCAATGATAATCAAATCCTTTACGTTTTCTTTCGTTCCACACTGCGGGATCATCCACATTATCGATGGTGTCATCGAGGGGTAGGCGAAAGTTGAGAAATTTGACAGGGTTAAAGGAGGGAATGCGTCCGGGACCTGGATCGGGGCGGCTGTTGGTCCAGGCAAAACCCATTCCCAAACCCATTAACTTTTTCTGGGTTTCGGGAATAATAACGTGACGATATAGGAGTTTGTCGGACCAGGATAAGGAATGTTTGGCTTCAATGGCCGGAATAATCTTGTCTGGGGTAAACTTGGGATCATTACCACAAGCAGCTAAAAACCGAATATTGGCGATGGAGTCAAAGCTTTGGGTAGGGGCTCCTAAAACGACGGTGGGAGAATCTTGGGGACTTTTGCGATAGGTGGTACTGTGACAGAGGGCGCAAGTCGATCCCTGACGGGGAAAACCGACAATACTTTTGGAAACCCCGATGGGCATTTCTTTTCCTTCTTCCCAAATAAAGCCTAGGGATTTATAGCCTCCTGGACCGGGCAAATGTTCAGCAAAAAGGTCTGGTAACACTTCCCAAATATAGAAGGGAAGTCCTCCAGAGTTGATGGAACCGTATTTGAAGTGATCTTCTGCCGATTTATAAACGATGGGAACTTCCCGTTTAAAATTGTACCAAGCAAAATAACCGGCCCCTCCTGCTATTAAGAGAATGAGTAACAGAAGGGTGGTGATGATTTTTCCGACTTGACTGTTCAGTAGGGTCATAAAAACCGCCATAAGATTTCATAAGTCAATTGACAGAGTATTAACAACTCTCAGAAGAAATCAAATAGGATAAGATTTTTGTTTTTCTGACCACCAATTATTTAATTAATAGTGGTTCTAAATATATTGAGACACCAGAGATTATTAGTCAATAAACAGGCTACAAAAGTCATAAATTAAGGGGAAAGTCTCATAATAACCTTAACTCTCATCCATTATGGACACCTGAATGATAAATAAACTCTACTGTTTCTTGATCTTAGGAAATAGGGAACGTTTTAACAGGGAAAAATAAAATTCAAGTCAACCTTATCCTTTTGATAACTTCTATTTTTTCGCTGTTTTGACTTTTGTCTAGTTTCTAAACAAAATAGGGTTTTCTTGAATCGTTAATTTTGGATATTTTTAAAGGAAAAACTCACAAAAATTCAAGATAATATCCCGACTATAAATCATCAAGTCCATTGAATTCAAGTTACCTGTCAGAATTTGTTATATATTTTAATATTTAGTGGGGATTTTGATATGATTAAAGGAAAGTAGTCATATGTGTCATTATGTCAAGAGGCTTAATCGTCGTTTGTGGAGCAACCGCAACAGGTAAAACAGCCTTAGCTTTAGAAATTGCTCAATCTATCCATTCTATTATTATTAGTGCTGATTCTCGTCAGGTCTACCGAGAGTTTGATATTGGGACAGCCAAACCAACTCGAACAGAACAGGATTTAATTCCTCATTATTTAATTGATATTTGTGAACCAATAGAAATCTTAACCTTAGCAGAATATCAAGAACAAGCACAAAGTTTAATTGATAAAAATATAGCCAATTTTCCGCTTTTAGTAGGAGGAACCGGACTCTATATTAAATCCATTGTCAAAGGCTTAAAAATTCCCAGGGTTGCACCCCAACCACAGTTAAGATTACAATTAGAAACATTAGGACAACAACAATGTTATCAAATTTTACAACAAGTTGACCCTATGGGAAGTCAAAAAATTCATCCTAATGATCAAGTAAGAACCCTTCGTGCTTTAGAGGTGTTTTATGTAACGGGAATGCCTATTTCTCAACAACAAGGGGAAAATCCACCCTCTTATCCTATCATACAAATTGGTTTAGACTGTTCGTCCGAAGAGTTAACAAAAAGAATAACTCAAAGAACCAAAAAAATGATGGCTATGGGGTTCGTTGAAGAAGTGGAAAACTTGGTTAAAAAGTATGGTTGGCATTTACCTTTATTGAAAACATTAGGGTATGCAGAAATCATCAATTATCTGCAAGGAAACCTATCTTTATCTGAAGCAGAAAAAGAGATTATTATACATACCCGTCAGTTTGCTAAACGACAACGAACTTGGTTTCGTGCTTATCCTGAAATTGAGTGGTTTAATACCACATCATCAAATTTAGTTGAGGAAGTCTTCTCAAAAATAAGTGAGAGGTTACAGTTAACAACCTAATAATCAGGGAAATTATTTTTCCACCAAGAATACCAGTTAAACCAAGTTTCTTCTAGTTGTTTTTCCACCTCATTTAACTCTTTTTTGTCGGGATCGATATTAATACTAAAATCTAATTCTGAGGGATTGGGCATAGAAATAATCGTCCATAAACAACGATACTCAACTAAATCTTGTTCTCCCATTAACCAGAAAAAAGTTCTTGTCAATCCCCAACCCCGTAGATAACGATTTTTATTATACTGAGACAATGTGACAGTTGACTCTCCTTTGGGATTAATACAAGACCCTAAATAACTGGTATTTTCGTATTCAAATACAGCATAATGTCCCACCCCTTTTTTGTAATAGATATTAGGATAAATAGTCGCTGCTGGCATTCCCATATCTCTGATCAAAAAGTGATTAAAACTGCCGCTATATTTTGCATATCGAATCTCTGCTTGTAAACGTTCTTGATCGTTACTGTACTCATAAACTTTACCAGGAAACGATTCCACTTCATCTTGGCCTTCAGCCGACTGTAGGGGTTGACTTTTAATTAATTTCCAATTAGGAAGAGGGACTGTATCTGGAATAGTTACCGTTTGCGTATTCTTGTTTTTTGTACTGTCCTGTGGAACAAGGATTTGATAGGTGAGAAATCCTAAAATTCCCAAGAGTAAAACCCCTAAAAGACTCACTCTTGTTTTTTGCCAATGAGGTTGTAAGACATTCATATTTTTTGATTTTTAGTAATTAATTTTTGACTTGATCTTGAGTTTCTAAAGTGAGTGGACGAATGTAGGAAAACCAACAAAATATGCCAAATACAATCACTGATACCATGGCAAAAGCCAGGCTTCCATCTTCTCCATGCCAATATTCAAAGGCTTCGTCGGCAGACTGAGATACAAAAAAGGCTAATAAACCAATACGAACACAGTTGACTAAAAAACCCGTGATTGGGGCTAGAATAAGAGAGAGTATTTTTTGATTTGTTTTCAAAGGAACAATAAAAAATAAGAGAATAGAACAAATAATCATCAGGGTAACAATATCAATCCCAGCACAACTAGATAATACTTCAACTCTCCCTGTGGGCAAAATGATAGACACCCCTTCTCGATAGGGTTGAAATCCCAGCATATACAACATGAATGTGGAACACATGGCTGTCCATTTTTCCATGTTGATCATACCCAGAAAACGAATGATCACTGGATAAAAGAGAAAAAGACTAAAGACAAAAAGCTCTTTTTTATAAAAATTAAATCCCTTAAAACCTGCAGCTACTAAAACTAATCCAACAGCAAAAATAACAGGACAAAGAAAGAAATGATACCCCGATGTGGAGATGCTTCTTAATAAAGCAATAAAAATCAAAAAAATACCAAATACAGTTGAAGGTAAATTACTTTCTAGTTTGAGGTTATTTTCTTGTTGTTTATCCCATAACAAAGAGGCGGCAGTTAACCAAATCAAAAGACTAACACTGATTAGGTTTTGATTCCCTTCTTGTTCTAAAAGAGTAAAATGGACGGCAGTGATAGCTGCTGCTATCCCTAAAAGTAAATAGCTAGGTTTTCCTAGTTTTTCGAGAATTTCCATGGCCCTAAATTATTTTACACAAAGTGATTCTTATCTGGTATCACTCAGTATAATCTATCGTTTAATTTCCGTCACCCGCCAACTTTTAGCAGTTTTCAATTAGGTGTATCGATATTCTAGTTAAGTTGAGTGTGAGGAGTGTGGGAGGGGTGGGGAGTGTGAAACATCCGTTTAAGATCAGATTCTAGATCATCGGTTAACTTTTGAGAACTGCGTTTAAGGCTGGTGGTATCATAACTGGCGACATCAAGAGGAGAACCAATGTTAACAGTGACATCGGTTCCCCAACTGGGAAAGGGCTGACTATATTCAATGCCTACTGGTAATATTTTCATGCCACAACCGGGTTGTTGAGATTCTACCTCTAAAGCAATACGGGCCACACCTCGTTTGAGGGGATGAACTTCCTTATCTCGGAAAATGCCTCCTTCTGGAAAAATCACCAACATTTCCCCTTGTTTGAGAACTTCCACACTATGTTCTAAACTACTGGCCCCCGGTCGTTTAACATCCACTGGAAACCCTCCTAAACGCCGAATAAACCAACCTTGAATACCTGTCATTTCACTCGAAGTCACCATAAACCTGACATCTCGACCACTGACCATTCGACCTACGGCATAGGGTATCATCAAAGCATCCCAACGAGAACGATGGGTGGGGGCAATAATAACTGGCTCAATTTTAGGAACATTTTCTTGTCCGTTGATGGTAATCTGACCAAAATAAAGTGGTAATACGATCGCTGATCCCAATGGGTAAGCGAGATTAATTAACCAAGGAGAAATTTGAGATTTAACTTGATCGCTCTTACTGCTAGAAATATTCATCGAAAATTTTGGGGAGAAACCCCGTCCTCTCTTGGTCGGTCTGAGATGCGGAATTGACTTCCGCCTCATCCGACCGCTTGTAGGACGGCTTTACCATTAGAGTTTTTCACTATATTTTATATCTAAAATAATTTTCTCTAGTTAAGACATAATTTTATTGCACCAGTACAGGAAAACTCAGCAACAAAAGACAGAAAATAAATTCTTAAGTAGGGTTTGCTGAATAAGTTACTCAAAAATTTATGCCACTTTTGACCAAGAATTTCCTGACAAATCAATAAGTTTCAGCACAGAAAAATCTTTTAAACTATAATCAAAATTAATGAGAAGCTGATTAGTTAGTTTTCCT
>JASJBX010000014.1 GCA_030066295.1 Crocosphaera sp. | reverse complement strand
AACCCCCGTTATTACTACCCCTTGCGGAGAAACCCCCAAACTCCTCAGCCCCAACAGCGGCCTCGTCTGTGACAGTAGAACCCCAGAAGCGATCGCCCAAACTTGGCGCAACCTCCTATCCAACCCCGATCAGTATCCCAGTGAAGCCTGTGTTAACACCGCTCACCCCTATCAAGCCAAAACGGTAATTACAGAAGTCTATCAACAGATGTGGACTCGATGGCAAGACAAATTAACCAAAAACTAACATAAGTTATACACAAACGCTGACATCCATCCCTTAATTTCCTGTTACGATCAACAACTAAATCGGTAGTTAAGCAAATTTACTTAAGAGATCATTGGGAAAACATCCATGAGCAAGGGAAGGATCGCGGTTATCGGTGTCAAGGGGTTGCCAGCGCAACAAGGGGGGATCGAACGTTATTGTCAGCAAATCTATCCCAGAGTTGTCCAACAAGGGTATGAAGTCGATCTCTATGCTCGTTCCAGTTATACCCAGTCTTCTCGTTACATTAATCGTGTTCAAGGGGTTCGGGTGATTTCCCTTCCCTCTTTCCCCCTCAAAGGATGTGATGCCTTTCTTAACTCCCTATTAGCCATGCTCATCGCCATTTTTGGCAATTATGATATTATCCACGTCCATGCGTTGGGCCCATGTTTGTGGTGTTGGCTAGGAAAATTATTCAGCAACGCTAAGATCATTGTTACCTGTCATGGATTAGATTGGCAACGGGCAAAATGGGGAAAATGGTCGTCTCGTGTTATTCGTTTCGGGGAAAAAATAGCCGTGATCTGGGCCGATGAGATCATTGTCGTTTCTCAATTTCTCCGTCAATATTTTCAGCAAACCTATCAGCAACCTACCCATTATATTCCGACGGCCCCTAGTCCTTATACCACAGATAAGTCTCCTCAACCCTATCTCCAATCCCTATCCTTAGAACCGAAAAAATATATTTTGTTCCTCGGTCGTTTAGTCCCTGAAAAACGCCCCGATCTCCTCATTCGAGCCTTTCAACGGTTACAACCCCCAGGGTGGAAACTGGTACTCGCAGGAGGCCATAGTGATACTCAAAATTATTATCGCCAATTAAAACAAGCAGCAAATGACAATCCTAATATTTGTTTTACTGGAGAAATTCAAGGGGACTTATTATCAGAAATGATGAGAAAAGCCGGTTTATTTGTCTTACCCTCCGACTTAGAAGGATTACCTCTGGTATTATTAGAAGCTATGCAAGAAGGAATCCCCGTGGTTGCCAGTAATATTGCCCCCCACCGACAATTGATCGGCAGCGATCGCGGTTTATTATTTAAAAAAGGCAACCTCAACGCTTGTGTTAACTGTTTAGAGACGGCCCTTAACTCTCCTGAAAAGTTGCAAGAACTCTCAGAAAATGCCCAAACTTATGTTAAACAAAATCATAATTGGGATGATATTGTGGCTCAACATCTTTTAATTTATAGTAGTCCCCGCAAAACAGCAGAGATCAGGCAAAAAGAGTCCTCTTTCTCCAACGAACTCACCTGAGTTTGGAGTTTGGAGTTCGGAGTTGATATCTGTCTCCCCACACTCCCCACCCTTCCCACACTCCCCACAGTCTCCCCCTCTCCTCCCACACTCCCCACCCTTCCCACACTCCCCCATACTCCGTACCCTTCCCACACTCGCCATACTCAACGTAAAATTATTGAAGGTTTAATTGAAAAAGATACTTGGGAACAATGGATATGGATATTCGCGGAACCGATACCCCGTGGTTAGATTGGAGTGGAGATGCGATCGCCTTGGGGTTCTTTGAGAACGAAACAGCCTTAACAGGGGAATTAACCCAGTTGGACGAAAAAACGGGAGGAACCCTAAGCGAATTAATCGCAGAAGCGGAATTTGAAGGAAAGGCCGGCAGTAGTGCGGTGACGCGCATTGGGGGTAATAGTCCCCTTCGTAAACTGATTGTAGTGGGTTTAGGGAAAGCCGATGACTTAACCTTAAACACCCTGCGTTTAGGGGCGGCCACCGTTGCCCGTTTAGGGAAAAAAGAGAAAGTCAAAAGCCTAGGGATTAAGTTTCCTGTGGTCAATAACGATGCAGCCGCCACCACTGCAGCGATCGCAGAAGGGATCATCCTCTCTCTCCATCAAGATAACCGTTTTAAGTCCGAACCCGAAGACAAACCCTCCAAACTCGAAACCGTCGACATTTTCGGGGTGGGAGAACAAAGCGAAGCCGTTAAACAGGCTCAAACCGTTTGTTCTGGGGTGATTTTAGCGCGGGAATTAGTGGCCGCCCCAGCCAATGCGATCAACCCCGTCACCTTTGCCGAAACCGCCCAAGAAATAGCCAGAGACTACAACTTAGCCATCGAAATTTTAGAACAAGATCAATGCGAAGCGCGGGGAATGGGTGCCTTTTTAGGGGTGGCCAAAGCCTCAGATTTACCCCCGAAATTTATCCATATGACCTATCAACCCAGTGGGACCCCGAAACGAAAACTAGCCATTGTGGGTAAAAGTTTAACCTTTGATTCGGGGGGGTTAAACCTCAAAGTATCCGGTAGTGGCATCGAAACGATGAAAATGGACATGGGCGGCGGCGCCGCCACCTTAGGGGCGGCCAAAGCCATCGCTCAATTAAAGCCGGATGTGGAAGTTCACTTCATTTGTGCAGCCACCGAAAATATGATCAGTGGGAAGGCCATGCACCCTGGAGACATTTTAACCGCCTCCAACGGCAAAACCATCGAGGTGAATAATACCGATGCCGAGGGACGCTTAACCTTAGCCGATGCCTTGGTGTTTGCCGAACAATTAGACGTAGATGCGATCGTTGATTTGGCCACCTTAACCGGTGCTTGTATTGTGGCTTTAGGGGATAATATTTCTGGGTTATGGAGTACCAACGAAACCCTGGCAGCAGAGATTAAAACCGCCTCTGAAGCAGCCGGGGAAAAGTTTTGGGCCATGCCGATGGAAGAGAAGTATTTTGAGGGGTTAAAGTCTCCCATTGCCGATATGAAAAATACCGGTCCGAGGGCGGGGGGTTCCATTACAGCGGCCTTATTCTTGAAACAGTTTATCAAAGAAACCCCTTGGGCCCACTTAGATGTGGCTGGACCTGTGTGGGCAGATAAAGAACAGGGCGTTAATAATGCCGGGGCGACTGGGTTTCCTGTGAGGACCTTGGTGAACTGGGTGTTGAATTCTTGAAGAAGGCAGGAGGCAGGAGGCTCCGAGGCAGGAGTTCAGTCTTGATATCTATCTACCTGTCTCCCCACCCTTCCCGTCTATCAGGCAATACTGCCCCGTTTCCTGGCTTCCTTGTAAGAGGTGCCGACATTTTGCAGGCCCACGCGAATCATTTGTTGTTCTAATAGGGCAAAAAAACGAACGCGATCGCCCCCTCGGATCACTGCTTGGTTATGGGACTCAGCCAAGGCGACGGGATAGCCAAACCCTTTATTCACCTGGGCTAACATAATGCCCAACGCTTGATTCAGTAACCCTTGATCTTCGGCCACCCAAGTCGGGACTTCCACCCGAGCAATTTCTGTTCCCACATTAACGTAACAAAAATAGATGCGTTGGGCTTCATCGTAGAGGTCAAGAATACGGGCCGAACTTTGCCAGAGAGGGCCCCGTTGTCCGGGTTGGAGATTTTCCCCCCATAACGTGGTATCCCGCAGGGGTTCAATGACTTGACAGGGGGTTTTCTCGTCTCCGAGATCCAAACAATTCATGGTACAGTTGGGGGTATCAAAGGTGCAGTTATGGAGGCGCAAAAAATTGACCCCTTCCACACTTCTCGACGCGCTGAGGTAGCCCATCAAGGGAATACGGGCCGCCCGTAATTGTTCCCACGCCTCTTGAATGGGGAGCAAAATTAAATCCCGTGCATCGTGGGCTAATCCATCCAAAAACCAATAGACTAAAGAACCATCCACCATGGCCAAATTGGGTTCATGGTGCGCCCCTGGCGGGTTAACCCAACCACAGGCCATTTCCGCTAAACCTTGGGCTTCTAAGACACTGCGGCGATACCCTAACCATTCTTCGGTGCGAATGCCCCATTGCCGGGACACATAAAGGTCTTCGGGACGATAATACACCTCTGGTAAACTATCGAGTAATGGGTGCAAATTTTGTCCATAATGAAGCATCACTCGCCCCACATTGATCAGATAACAATAGGCGATTTCGTGGTGAGAGGGTGCGATTTGTGAGCCGTCAGTGGCAAACACACTATGACTATGGGGGGGAGGAATAATCGCAATACGAGTGTCTAGGGGTTCCAGGGGAACCGCAGCAGAAAAGATGAGGCGATCGCGCCAGGTTTGGTAACGTTCGATGAGTTCTTCTTGTTGACTTTGGGCTTGTTGTAAGATAGTTTTTGCCAGTTGAAGACGTTGGGAACTAGCGTTCATTTCTTGTTGAAAATGTTGACTAATTCCTGGTATTTTTCCTGCTAGTTTAGCAATATCTAACATAGTTTTTTCTATACTTAATAAATCAATGGATATAAGGCGCAAAAAAATTGAGTAAAGCATAACGATGACGGGATTGTATCCAAATTTTACCCGTTCCTTGAAAATGACAAAATAGATTATGTTCTCCTACGTTTCCTGTATGTAACCCTGATAGGGATAACCCGTTAACCTGTTTTATTTCGTAGTTAAGGGTGTCTTCAAAAGCAACT
This sequence comes from Crocosphaera sp., assembly GCA_030066295.1. Classification (GTDB taxonomy): domain Bacteria; phylum Cyanobacteriota; class Cyanobacteriia; order Cyanobacteriales; family Microcystaceae; genus Crocosphaera. The sequence continues at coordinate 25,225 of JASJBX010000014.1, read as the reverse complement.
AAATAACTCAGATTAATCCGATAATTACCTTTAACCGAAACTTCTTGAATATTGCCATAAAAATTTAACCATAAATCTCCACTACCTGAAAGGTGTAAAAAGAAGGAATCCCGTTCACTAATCGGTTTAATAAGAGGAGAAGACATCACTCTTAATCGTACATTGTCACTACAGGCTAGGAATGAGAAAATTTGAGTAATCAGGCCAATGTCTTCGGTTACAGTATAATGTTGTATAGCACCAAGAATATCAGGAATCAGACAAATACTACCGGGCAATTTAGGGGTGTTGACTTCATTAATGCTTAAATTATAAGCAAGAGAAAAATTGAGGTCTGACTGTAAAGAATTGGTGGTGATAGCCTTACCAATATTCACAGAATTATCTTTAATCCCTAAGCTAGATGTTTTCACAAAAACCTTTTCCAAAGATTTTAAATGAATAATTAAATAGGAGGCTTCTGGATTATTGTCAATTTCGTAGTCAAGGGGTCGATAAGGTGTCATCATTCAAGGTTACTTAGATTTTAATTCCATCGCAATTAAATGTCCCCAATCCTTGGCTTGATGGGTTTGACAGTATAATCTACCCTCTCCTGTAAATTTGATAAATAGTTGGCCTTTGCGCCACCAAGGTTGTAACCCCTTTGTTTTTAGGGGCATCACTTCATATTTTAAACTGTTGTCAAAAGCCACTAAATTGTCAAGATTGACCCAATAATTTTCCTGAACATCAATGGGATAAATAGCACCCAATCCATTCAATAGCACTTGGCCTTTTCCTGCTAAACTTAATAGGGTTAAATAGGGATAATTAGCCGGCAATTTTAGGTCTGGAACTCCGAAAAAAAGATCCATTGTGCCACTACAAGCCAAATAAGCCGAAGCCACCATCACTAACTTATAATCAGTGACTTGATGAATAATAATATTACCAATCATCGAAGGAGCTAACCAAACCTCATTTTTATCCCCTAATCCCCTAAATTCTGTTAAAAAGAGGGATTCTGTCCCCATGGTCCCTGCCGTTTGTGACTGGCTTTTGGGCAAACTGCGACGAAAGATAGTATTCATCGTAACATTTCCCCGCATGGCCACCAAGCTCCCCGCTTGGGCGATTAAGCGTTCATCCTTGTTTAAGAGTATACGAGCCGTAGAACTTTCTCGCTCGTCTAGAATTTTAACTTTCATACAGAAACTATCGAACAAAGTTATAATTAAACGGAAAAAATGCTCTAAAGTAGTTTCAACCTTGATCGTGGTGGTAAAATGACATGAACATCTTACACTTACTCAAAGTCATTGGAGGGGTTAGTCTCATTGGCCTGGGAACCGGTATGGTATTAACGAACCCTGGACAACGGGATTACGAAAGTTATGCAACGGATACTTTAAGCACCTATTTAAAACAAGAAGTCTGTTCACAATCATCGGGTGGGTTAGCCAGTTTTCTCTCTAGTCATTGCAAAACCTTAGTGGATACGGGAAAACCCCATATTAAGCAAGTCATCGCTAACAAAACCATTCGTCAAAATTATTTGTTATTTAGTATTTACGAAACTGAATTGTTTTTGCCCTCCCCAGTGCCTAATTACGAATTTGAAACCATTGGAGTCTTTCAGCAATTTTACACCTATCAAGCGGATAAATTTTAAAACCGATGACCCATTCTCCAGCCACAGAGGTAATTGAAACCCTCATTAACTTAGCCCAACAGGGAGAAATTGATCCCTGGGATGTTCAGGTGATTGATGTCATTGATCGTTTTTTAAGCGAAGTCGGGATCAGCGACTATGGAGATAATATTTACGAACAAGCCACTTTACCCAAATCGGGTCAAGCCTTCCTATGGGCATCAATGCTTGTCCGTTTTAAAGCTGATTCTTTAGAACAGCTAGAAAGGGATGACATGGAGGAGGAACTTCCCGATGACCTAGAAGAGATGACCGAGGAAGGGCGTAGACAGTTCCGTATTTCAGACTTAGAAAAACATCTTCGTCGTCGTAGCGCGGCCCCACCCCCCCGTCAACGTCGTGTCACCCTACAAGAGTTAATCACCCACATCGAAGAAATAGCCCAAGAAATCGAAACAGCTACCCCGTCCCATCGTCGCAAACCAACCCCTAGACCCCATTCTCAACGAGAAGCCATGAAAATGGTGACTCAATTAGCCCATCAAGAAAATTTAACAGAATTAGCTCAACAGTTAGAAGTCTTTTTTGCTCAACAATGGCCCCATTCTCCCCAAACGGAACGAAAACTCAATCTCGAGGAATTATTACGCCGCTGGCATCGAGTTAACCCCCCCGATGATGATCACCAGAAACAAGACCGAGTGGGTCTGTTTTGGGCGTTATTACTGCTCTCATCCCAATCAAAAGTAGAATTGTCTCAAGAGGAATTTTATCAAGACTTAACCATTGAGGTTGTTTGATCAAAAAAGGGCTTAATGATAATTAAGCCCCTAAACTATTTATGATGGTTTTCGTTAACTGTTTTAGGCAGCGCGTAACCCATAGGAAGACATTTTCATGATCTCACGGGTGGAAAAGCCAATATTACTTAAAGCTTCTCCGTAACTAATCATGAAATCTTCCACTAAGGCATCTTTTTCCATGGCTAAAATTTCGGCATCTTTTTCCACTTCGTTGAGCATTTGCCAAACAATGGGTAAGTTTTCTTTATTTGCTTCTTCTAATTCTGCTCTGGAAGCGTCAAAATGCTCTTGTAACCAAACTTCGCCAAAATTAAGATGGGTATATTCATCTTTAACGACCCCTTCGGTGATTTTACGCGCAAATGGATCGGCCACGGGAATATAAATATTGTAAGCAGCGATCGCAAAGGCTTCGATGATCAAAGATTGAATTAATAAGCAAGTCACAATTTTTCCTTGGGCCTTGGCGGTTTGGAAGTTGCCATGCAGTTTCGAGAAAAACTGTTGAGCGTAGTCCATATCTGGGGTAACGTTCAAATTTCTTCCACAAGCTTGAAAGCCTTTTTTGTGACGGTTTTCCATTTTGGCGAGGCGATGTAACTCGGCCTCGTCTTCTTGAAGCAGTTGCGCCATATCAAGATAATTTTGATAGGCTTCTTGTTCCCCTTCAATGACAATAGCATTGATGCGACTGTAAGCATCTTTATAGGTTTCGCTGTTAAAATCAAGCTCTGAGCGTAAAGCAAGCTCTTGCATAAGCTATTTTATCTCCTGTGGTTTATCAACTAAGTTAGTGGTTAAATGGATGCCCTTAATCAAGTTAAGGTAGCTGATGGTATAAGTATCGGTCAACCGTTGTTAACCTTTGGCTATTGTCCATAGTATAAGTTCTACTCTAATGTTTGACACTCCACTGCGTAAACGCGGGTGGATTCTCGGGCTGAACCTCGCCTCCACTAGCTATGCTAATTTTGGTCTTACAGTCTCATGTCTAGTCCGACTACACCTTTTACAGCAAGCACTCTGATGGACTACTCCCCAAGCGTAAATTTGGGTATGCCCTACCCTATTTGATTGTTACCTGCTCAAACCATTGGCAATAGTCGCTTTTTGCTTTTCTACCAGTGATGGTTAAAGATTTAGGCGTGACGGAGTGTCGCTTGTTTCCTGCGTCGCCAAGGTCATCGACCTATGCAATAGGTTAACACAAAGTCCTCCTAAAAGGGGGAAGCTTTAAATCCAATTTTTCGATAAAGTTTAAACAAAAAAGACAAATAATCAAACTAGAGTTTCACTAAAACAGTATGATCACAGAACAAACAATCACTGTCGGTTCCCTAGAATGGTTTTATCGAGAAGTTACCCCCACTAATAGCAATAATAAGCCCCCAGTGGTCTTAGTTCATGGGTTACCCAGTCATAGTTATACTTGGCGTAATATCATGGATAACTTGGAAGATCAGGGGTTTCGAGCGATCGCTCCTGACTGGATAGGTTCGGGGTTTTCGGCTAAACCGGATCGGCGGGACTTTGCTTATACTGATGCTGCTTACGAAACAGCGTTTGGTCAGTTTCTCGAAGCTTTAGCACTGGATAAAATTTCTTTGGTGGTGCAGGGTTTTTTAGCTTCTGTCGCCCTACAATACGCGTTTAACCATGCTGAGATCATCGATCGCTTAATCATTCTCAATACCCCCTTATCCCCCGAGATTAAGCTGCCTTGGTTGATGCAGCAGTGGACGTTCCCTTTTATGGGAGATATGGTCACTCAAGATCCCCTATTGGTCGATCGAACCTTGGAAAAGGGTAGCGGTTTTGTCATCGAGGATCAAGATTTAGATATTTTTCGACAACCCTATCTGAAAAGTTCGGCGGTGGGACGGGCCTTATTAACAACAGCCAAAAATCTCAAGTTGTCTCAAACCATGAAAACCATCGAAAAGGGGTTTGAGGGGTGGCCCGTTCCCACTCTCATGGTCTGGGGAATGGCTGATCCCTGGTTATCGGCTGATATTCCTGAAAAATTAGCGGACAATGCTTCCAATATCGAGATGGTGAAGCTAGATGAGGCCAAACATTACCCCCAAGAACATTGGCCGAAAGAGGTTAGCGAAGCAATGGTCACTTTTTTGCGTCGTCAGGTGGTTTGAGATTAGTTTTCAAGTTAAACCCTATTGCCTCTTGCCTCTTCCCCATTCCCCCATAAAAACATTGACCAATCTACTCAATTGTTGAGAAAATCGACTGAGGAGTTTACTCGATATCATTCACAAAACTTAGAATTATGCCACGTATTCGGTCTATTCTCTCTCTATTATTGGTGGCTGTGGCCATCTTCTGTGTTAGTTGTGGTGGACCTAAAGCGTCTGTTCCCACCACCTATTCCCCTGAAAAAATTGAGCAATTACAGGTTCTCATTGAACCCATTGAGGAAGCCAGAGAAAATTTAGATGTTCTCAAAGGGTTTATTGCTGATCAAAATTGGATCGATACCCGTACCTATATTCATGGGCCGTTGGGGGGTCTTCGTCAAGAAATGAGTAGTTTAACTCGTTCTTTGTTACCCAAAGACCAAAAGGAAGCTAAAGGTTTATCTCAAGCTCTATTTAGCGACTTTGAACGCTTAGATGCCGCAGCTAAGGAACGGAACTCTGTTGCTGCACAACGGGAATATCGTGAAGCAGTTAATCATTTACAAGGTTTCTTAGATTTACTGCCCAAAAGCTAATTCATTTCAGTTATAACATCTGTAGGGGCATAGTTATTATGCCCCTATCGTTATGGAAACTTATAATAATAATATGACTCGTATTTCTATTGTTGGTGCCGGTGTAATTGGAGCAGCGATCGCCTATGAATTAAGTTTAATTAAGGGTTTAACTGTTACTTTAATTGATGAAAAACAACCCGCTTCGGGTTCAACGGGGGCTGCTTTAGGGGTTTTAATGGCGATTATTAGCCACAAAACTAAGGGACGAGGTTGGAAACTTCGCCAGCTTAGTTTAGAACGTTATCAAAGCTTAATTCCTGAGTTAGAAGGGGTAACGGGTCAGAAAATTCCTGTGAATCATCAAGGGATTTTAATGTTACGTTTTCATGATGATCCCTTAGAAAGATGGGAAAAGTTACAAAAATTTCGTAACAATCACGGATACCCCCTAGAAATTTGGGAGCAAAATGAGTTATTTAAACGCTGTCCTCAAGTCCAAAATGATCGTGTTGTGGGGGCGATTTATTCTCCTCAAGATAGACAAATTCATCCTTCTGTTTTGACGGACTCTCTGATTTTAGCTGCTTCTCAAAACGGGGTAAATTGTCAATTTGGAGTCAAAGTTCAAAATATTACGCCAACTGTTTTAGATGCTTCAAATAATGGTCAATCCTACCGTATTAAAACGTCATACCAGACCTTAGAAACCGATTGGTTAATTATTTGTGCTGGCTTAGGTTCAACTCCTTTAATTAATTCAACTCCTTTAATTAATCAGTTACAGCCAATGGTCAAGATTAAACCAGTGCTGGGACAAGCGTTACAAATTAAGTTAAATCATGGGTTAGGTCAGACTAATTTTCAACCTGTAATTACGGGGGAAGATGTTCATATTGTTCCTATAAATGATCAAGAATATTGGATCGGTGCAACCCTAGAGTTTCCTGATGAACTGGGAGAAGTAATAGCACAAACTGACTTACTAGACACAGTTAAACAACAAGCTTTTTCTTTTTGTCCTACTTTAGAAACAGGGAAAATTATTAAAACTTGGTCGGGAAAACGTCCCCGTCCTGATGGTGAAGCTGCCCCTATTATTAAGGAAGTTCCTGATTATCCTCATGTCTTATTAGCTACTGGTCATTATCGTAATGGTATTTTATTAGCTCCGGCAACTGCTTTAATTATTCGAGATAAAATCATGGGAAATTTAGCTCACTAAAATCATTATGTTAAACATCATTTTTGTGGTTTTAATTGTTTTAGCTGGCTCGGCAATTTGTGCTTGTGCAGAAACAGCGTTGTTTTCGATTTCAAGGGTCAGAGTTAAACAGTTGGCTCAGTCTAAAAAACCAGCAGCCGTCGTTTTACAGTCTATTCGCAGTAAAATGAATCGTCCTATTGCCACTATTGTTATTCTCAATAATATTTTTAATATTGTTGGTAGTATTGTTATTGGAAGTTTGGCTGCCAATGTTTTAGGAGATGCTTGGCTAGGTTTATTTTCTAGTGTTTTAACTTTTTTAATTATTGTTTGTGGTGAGATTGTTCCTAAAACCATTGGAGAACGATATTCTGAACCAATTGCTTTAGTTGTTGCTATTCCTGTTCAATTTTTGACCGTTATTTTTACCCCTCTTGTTTGGTTAATGGAGCAAATAACGTCCCCTTTTACACAACGGAAAAAATTGCCCACCACCAATGAAGCAGAAATTCGCTTTTTAACCATGATAGGTTACAAAGAAGGGGTGATTGAAGACGATGAAGCAGAAATGATTCAACGGGTTTTCCAACTTAATGATTTAACCGCAGCAGAGTTGATGACTCCTCGCGTGATTGTTACTTTTTTACAAGGTAATTCTACGCTAGTTGAGTCTCAAGATGATATTATTGCATCGGAACATACTCGCATTTTAGTCATTGAAGAATCTATCGATCAAGTGATTGGATATTGTCTCAAAGATGAGTTACTCGCAGCTATCATTAGAGGAAAGGGAAATCAACCAATTAATCAGTTACTTCGTCAAGTTCATTATGTTCCTGAAACCATTAAAGCAGATAAGTTACTTAAGACTTTTCAGGATACTTGTGAGCATTTAATGGTGGTTTTAGACGAATATGGTGGGGTTTCAGGAGTGGTAACGTTAGAGGATGTTTTAGAAATACTAACAGGGGAAATAGTTGATGAAACTGATCGCATTATTGACTTACAAGAAATTGCTAGAAAGAAGCGTAAAGTTTTATTGAATTCACGAGGTATAGATGCTTAATATTTTGTAACGTCAGAAAAACTTATCTATATGACAAGAAATTTAAACCTTAACGGGGTTTCTCTTTCCAAAAATGTCGGGGATAATTGAGTATGTCGGGAAAAAAGTAATCGGAATTTTATCTATGGAAATGAATGATCTTCAATTATGGGTAATGTTATTGTTAAATAGTTTATTTTGTTTATTGGTTCCCCGACTGTTAACTACCCAATGGTTAACTTTATTATTCACCAGGGATAAGTCTTCTGTTACCGTGACTCAAGAAACTTAATAACTCTGACGTTTCTTAGTTGAGGGGACGACTAAGGAAACATAGAGTCATAAATTCACTTCGTAATTCTTACCATTAAACGTGACTTGATCTCCTGTTACTAACTGTCGTCCCCGTCTCGTCTCTACACAACCATTTACCATCACTTCTCCCCCTTGTATTCTTATTTTTGCTTCTCCCCCACTTTGGACAAGGTTTTGCCATTTCATAAACTGGCCGAGTCTGATCACATCTGAAGGCTTTTTTGGATTATTGGTCATATCTAAACTCTATAGTTAGCCTCTCTAGGTACTGAACCGCCCATCGTACCTTCCATAATGATAATAACACAAAAAATAGTAGGGTGTTAAGTCAGTAAGCAAATAAAAATATGTAAGGTTTCACTCTATTTTTACTAACTATAGCGTTTATCTTTGAGTTATTAACACTGTAACACAAGCATCCTGCTTGTGCAGCCTAGAAGGCTATGTTACTGTTTATCTATCAAATGTAAATACTAAATTATGAATCACTCTGATAAAAAAAATGTCGTTATTATCGGGGGAGGGCCTACGGGTTTAGGGACTGCCTTAATGTTAGCAAAAAGGGGGTGGAAAGAGATCACTGTAATTGAAAAAAGACCTTCTGCGGACTATTATGAACCTGATAAGTCTTTTAGTTATCAAATTGATGGCAGAGGACAAAAATTAACGGATTGGTTAAATATTACAGGAAAAATTGCTAGTGTAAGTGTTCCTAGTACAGATTTTTATTTAACCGTAATTAATGCAGACGGAACGCGCAAAATAACAAAACTACCTATTATTGATCCTGATAGAAAAACAGCGTATTGGTTGCCTCGCTCTTCTTTTGTTCAATTACTTTACCAAGAAATCCAAGACCATTGGCAAGATAAAATAGAAGTTTTATTTGACACTGATTGTTGAGATATTCAAGTATCTGAAAAACAATTAAAAGTTATTGTACAAGATGAAAACAATCAAAAGTCAACCTTTATTCCCACCTTATTAGTAGGGGGAGATGGATTGAATTCTATTGTGCGTAAAACCCTTCATAAAATCGAAGAAAAATCACAGTTATTTATGATGAAACAGTGTCCTTCTCCGAGTGCTGGATTAAGGTATAAAGTTCTTACGATACCTCCTCAATTTCCCCTATCAGAAGAAGAAAAAGATATCAGTATATCAACCATGACCTATGCGATTCGCTCAAATTTCAAAGAAAAGAAAAAAGCAATTTCTTTGGGTTTGTTACCCTTTAAAAATAAAAATCAAACCAGAACTGCCAATATTATCACTTACCCAGATCATCAAATTTGGCAATTAAAAACCCCTGAAGAAGTTGCAAAATATTTTGACAAGTCATTTCCTCAAATTCCCTTAGAAAAAATAATTCTTTCTGAAGAAATTTCAAGATTTACCTTTAGCAAAGGAGGCGAATTTCCCAATCCTCAATTTTGTTCAGGAGTCTATAAAATTTTGGGAGAACCTGATAATAATCAAGGAACGGCTGTTATCTTATTAGGAGATGCTGTCCATTGTTTTCCTCCTGATATTGGACAAGGAGTCAATTCTGCTTTAGAAGATATTTATATTTTGCAGGAAATATTAGAAGAAACTGAAGATAATCTTTCTCAAGGACTTCCAATTTATCAAAACAAAAGACAGGATGATATTAAAGCATTAATTCGTTTAGTTCAGATTAGCTATCCTTGGCAATATAATCAAGACCCTTGGCAGACAAAATTATGGAGTGTTAACTTTTTTATTCGTTTATTATTGAGTCGTTTTTTACCTTTTATGTTTAGTCCTCATTCGTTTGTCTTAATTCAAAATCATAATTTATCTTACTCAGAGATTCTTGCAAAAAGTAATAGGAATACAACCATTCTATTGACTTTAAGTAGTTTGGTAATTATCTTGATTTTATTTTTTGTAGGGTGGCAAATTTTTATACTTTACAGGTAGTCTAGATAAATCTCTAATTTGCCCACTTCACCCCACACTTTTTATTTTCTTCGCTGAAATTGTGTATAATTCAAGCAAACATTTTATAGTCTGTTATCTATGTTTAAAATTACTGCACAGGGAAAAACCATTACTTGTCATCAGGGAGAAAATTTACGCCGTGTTCTTCTTAAAAATAAGATCGATCTTTATAATGGTCAAGCAAAAATCATCAATTGTCGGGGTATTGGCACCTGTGGAACTTGTGCGTTAGAAATAGAAGGTAAAGTGTCCGAAGCTAACTGGAAAGATAAAGCAAGACGTTCCCTTCCTCCCCATTCTCAAGAGAAAAATCGTCGTTTAGCTTGTCAAACTCAAGTACAAGGAGATTTAAAATTAACCAAATATGATGGGTTTTGGGGACAGGGTGATACTGTGGTTTGGACTGCAGAAAATTGAGAAGTTGTTGGGGATAATTGCTCAATTATCCCCAACAGTTTAAAACAGCAAAAATTAAACAGAGTTAGCCCAATCTTTCGCCCAGTTTAAGGTTTGATGTACCTGTTTCATGGTTAAAGATTCACAATATAATCTTAAAACGGGTTCGGTTCCACTAAAGCGAATGAGTAACCAACTTCCATCGGTTAAACGGTGTTTATAACCATCTTGTGTATCACAACTGGTAACAATTTGACCCGCAATTTCTGTTAAGGGTTCTGTTTCTAAACGCTGTAATAATTTCCCCCGAACTTCCATATTGGCTAAGGGTAAATCAATACGATCATAAGCATTATAAAAGTCGGTTTTTTCTTGCAATTGTCCATAGTATTGACCTAAATCTTCCCCACTTTCCACAACCGCTTCTAAAACATATAATGCAGATAAAAGGGCATCCCGTTCAGGAATATGGGTTCCGTAACCAATTCCCCCCGACTCTTCTCCTCCAATTAAAACCTCAGCCTTTAACATCCGATCTGCGATATATTTATAACCAATAGGAGTCTCATGAACCGATAAGTTATAAAGGTCTGCCAAACGGGGAATTAAATCAGAACCACTGACCGTTTTAATAATTTCCCCAGTGAACCCTTTTCGCTTCGCTAAATGGTCAATTAAAATAGGGATTAAAATCTGAGAACTGAGAAAATTCCCCTGTCCGTCCACTGCAGCAATGCGATCGCTATCTCCATCAAAGACTAACCCCACTCTTAAACTCTTATCCCCTTGACTTGCAGCCGTTTTTATGCTAGTAAATAACTTACTAAGATAACGGGGTAAAGGTTCCGGCGCACCTCCTTCAAACAGAGGATCGCGATCGCCATTAATCTCTTCGATGGGACAGCCCAAAAGTCTTTCTAAGCCAGTGGCTGCGGCCCCGTGCATGACATCGGCAAACACCCTTAATTTCCCTGCGGTTATTGCCCCTTGAATGGCTTTAATATCTACTTTTTGCTGTAACCCTTGGCAATAGCTTTCCCAGGGGTCAAAATGGCTTAAACGACCCGGAGAAGCAGAAAAACGAGGGGGGTTAGCTATCAGTTCCTCGATTTGGTGAGTAATAGCGGGAGCAACAGAACCCCCAAAAGCCCCTTTAACCTTCAATCCTAGATACTTGGCCGGGTTGTGGCTGGCGGTTAACACGATCGCCCCTAGGGCGTTTTGAGCTTTGGCCGCCCAACTGAAGGCGGGAGTTGGGGCATAAGACTGAGAGAGGATGACATTGTATCCCGCGTCAATCATAGCCTCAGCAGCCACCTGAGCAAACTCTTCGGCCAAGAAACGGCGATCATAACCTACAATAATGGTGCGATTGCTGCTAGAATCACCATAATTCTCTTCTAAAATCTTAGCAGCCAAAGGAGCCAACATGGCCACTCTTTCAAAGGTAAAATCGGCTGCAATCACGCCACGCCAGCCGTCAGTCCCAAATTTTATCGGATTTTGAGTAAAAGCCATAGGAATCATTAGAATTTTTCACCCTATAATTATGGGATTTAATGACCCTTGACTCAAGCCCCAATTGCTTAATCATCGGTTAAAATCACTAAGGCGATGGTACTAATTGACTCCTCGTCTTCTCTGACTGCACGAATGATCACCTGTTGATGATTTTTATTGTTTTTTTCTTCAGCTTGTAATGGTTTCCATTCCAGTTGGCCTTCCCCATTTCTTTCACAATAATACCCAGGTTGAGGTGGGGCGATATACATACCGGTTGCGATGTCAATCGTCCCTATTTGGGGTTGAGAAAGAATACTCCATTTAACTTTAACATCTGGAATAACGTTGAAGTTATAAAAACCTCCATATTTAATGACTTTATCACAGGGATCAATATCAATGTTTCTTACGGTTCGATTCCAAGCATCTTTAAAAATAGCAGCAACAATTAAATTGAGTTGAGTCGTTGCTACTCGATTAAAATAACCCAAAATAAAGGCCAAAGACACTAACACTGTCTCATTAATATCTGATAAGACTAAAGAAACTCCAGCAATGTTAAAATTAGCAGCACTCAACACCCACAAAATAGTTAAAGAGATAAAAGGACTTCGTAAAAGATAGGAATAATACTGTGGCTTGTAACGTTCTAGATAATCGTCAGAGCGAGAACGTCTCCTCATTTCTTGATACTCTTTATTATCTTGTTCCTCAAAATTCTTATTTTTTTGTTGCGTACTATCCCACGATTGCTGCACTTCACCTAACAGTAACCATGAGGATAAGATATCGGTTCCTTTCAAAATAAAAAAACTAAAATAATCTTTTGATTCTTGTTTGTTAATTGGATTGATGTGATTGCCAGTTTTTAATTTATATTCAGCAGTTTGTTGGATTAAATAAAGCAGAGTGCCGAAAAGAGTCCAACAAATTACTTCAATCCACTTTTTATTACCAGACCAAAATAAATTATTTTCTTCAATTACTGTCTTGAGTTCAGCTAAATCATTTTCAATACTTGATAAAAATCTTAGTTGTTGCTCTTGGTCTATTGAAGATATATTTTCTGGTAATTCATTGATTATTTCTTCTAGTATTTGCTTAATCTCATCCCTTTTAGAAGTAGAAGTTTCTAGCAAAAACCCGTCTAGTTTTGATGGCAATTGATTGACATTTGCTAAAAGTTTTTCAGCTTTTTCTGGACTAAATTGTTGTTGCTGAATATTAACTTGTCTTTGCAGATCAGCAATTGTGTCTAAAGTCGATTCTTTAATTTCCACAGCTTGAGAAGATAAAGGAGGACTGGGGGGATCAAACTTATGCCAAACACCATAACCGATCAATCCTACAATCAGTAAAATGACAAATTCACTAACGGTGGCCTCTCGGCTAAAAAACGGTTTAGTTGAAGCGGTTTTCTGAGGAGTTGAAGACCGTTTCTTCTCTTTTGAACGTTGGGAATCCTGATTTTTGCTAAACATTTTTAGCCCGTCTTATCTAATCATTAATTTATTTATATTTTGACATGGCTAAATAACTGATAAAATGGATTTAAACGAAACTTAACGCAGAGATTAGACAAAAATGACGGTTAAACCGGAGTGGTTACGGGTAAAAGCCCCTCAATGGCAACGGGTAGGCAGTGTTAAAGAAATATTACGGGATTTGGGCTTAAATACAGTATGCGAAGAAGCGTCTTGTCCCAATATTGGGGAATGTTTCCATGCGGGAACGGCTACGTTTTTAATTATGGGACCGGCTTGTACTCGCGCTTGTCCTTATTGCGATATCGATTTTGAGAAGAAACCCCAACCTTTAGATCCCCAGGAACCCTTAAACTTAGCGGAAGCAGTGCGTCGTTTGCGTCTGAATCATGTGGTGATTACCTCTGTTAACCGCGATGATTTGCCCGATGGGGGTGCGTCTCAATTTGTAGGCTGTATTGAGGCGATTCGTCAAGTATCCCCCAAGACGACGATTGAAGTGTTAATCCCTGATTTGTGTGGCAACTGGGAGGCGTTGAGGCTTATTTTAGAAGCTAAACCAGAAGTGCTAAATCATAACACCGAGACGGTTCCCCGTTTGTATCGTCGGGTTCGTCCTCAAGGAGATTATCAGCGATCGCTTTTATTACTGCAACAAGCCAAAATACTTAACCCGAAACTCTATACCAAGTCGGGTTTAATGGTAGGGTTAGGAGAAACAGCGGCCGAAGTTCGGCAAGTGATGGAAGATTTAAGGGCTGTCGATTGTGATATTTTGACCTTGGGGCAGTATTTACAACCCTCGGCCAAACATTTAGGGGTGACCGAGTTTGTGACCCCTATAACCTTTGAAGCATGGCAAACCTTCGGGGAATCTATTGGTTTTTTACAAGTGGTTTCCTCTCCTTTAACCCGTAGTTCCTATCATGCTGAACAAGTTCGGGCTTTGATGAGTCAATATCCTCGTTAACTGAGGAGGCAGGAGGCAGTTAAATATATGTCTCCCCCTCTCCCACACTCCCCACACTCCTCACAGAAGCCTCGATCAGATATCTTGAGGATTGACTGGAAAATAGAACTCTATGCCTTGATCAATCAAATGTTGATTATTAGCTAAAATTTCTTTTTTAAAGTTCCAGGCTAACACATAATAGATATCAGGGAGTTCGGTTAATTCTTTTTCAATGACAATAGGAATGTGCATTCCGGGAGAATAAAGTCCCCGTCTTAGTTCATTTTTTTCTACTAAATAATCGAGGTATTGGGTTCCCACACCGAAGTAATTTAACATGGTATTGCCTTTCACCGGTGCGCCAAACCCCCAGACGGTTTTGCCGTCTTTTTTAGCCTTATCTAAGTAGGCTAAATTATCTACTTTCATCTGTTCAATGCGCTTGGCAAAGTCTAAATAAGTAGAGAATTCATTGCTTTTTTCCTCGACTTCTGCTTGACGCATTTTTTGTAAGCGATCGCTGGGATTTTTTTGTCCTTGATGGGTAACAAAGCCAATAATTGATCCCCCATGAATGGGCGATAAATAAGCATCAAACATGGATAAACCATGACGGTTTAATAATACTTCGATGGTGTTTAAATTGTAATATAAAAGGTGTTCGTGATAAATTTGATCAAAGGCTAAATTATCAACAATTCGCTTCATATAAAGGAATTGAACCACAAAAATTCCATCATCGGTTAAGGCTTCTCTGATGCCTTCGGTGACGGAATGGAGTTCTTCTAAATGAAAAAAGACACCGGCAGCATTAATGGCGTGAAATTTACGATCTAGGCGTTTAACCACCTCTAAATTGAAGAAATCGTTGACAGTGGGAACCCCTGCTGATTCGGCTATTTTGGCGGTGGTTTTTGACGATTCTACCCCTAGAACATCGTAGCCTAAAGCCTGAAAATGTTTCAGTTGTGTGCCATCATTTGAACCAATATCTAACACCGACTTATTGGGGGTATCTTTAAAGAAACGATCATCCACTTCTTGGGCAACATTTTTAAAGTGTTCACTTAAAGATTTGGTCACCCCAGAAAGATAGGTATGATCCCCGAACATGACTTCTTTTTTCACTGTATAATCTAACTGAACGGTTCCACAATCATGACAGTATAGAACCCGCAAGGGATAAAAGGGTTCTTGACCCACTTCTTCGGGTTTGAGGAAGTTATTACACCAGGGTTGATGGCCTAAATCAATGGCTAATTCTAAATGAGTTGAATCACAAACACGACAAATAGTATTCAAGATTAATTGACCTCGTAGTTAATTAAATAGAACTGTAATTATTAAAGCATTTCGTTGCCATTTTCTCCAGCGTAGGTGACTGTTTTCACTCCATTAACCCGACCATTTTGCTGAGTGAATCTAAATCCTAATTTTTCTCTGACTAAATAAAGAGGACGACGTTTATCTTCCCGATAAATGCGGCCAATATATTCACCAATCACCCCTAAAAAGACTAATTGGATACCTCCAATAAATAAAATGGCAATAAAAGAAATGGTCCAACCAGCAACCCAACTCAGGGTAAAAAGTCGTACAAATAAGGCATAAATAATACCAATAATGGACAAGGCAACCGTTAATAACCCGGCCCAAATAGCCAGTCTTAACGGAACCAAAGAAAAGGATAAAATCCCATCCGCCGCAAAACGAATCATTTTGAACAGGGGATACTTACTCACCCCGGCCATGCGGGGACTGCGTTGATAGGGAACCGCCACTTGACGAAACCCCACCCAACTGACCATTCCTCGCAAAAAGCGATCGCGTTCCGGCATCATTTTTAAGGCTTCCACCACCCGACGGTCCATTAAGCGAAAGTCCCCCGTATCGAGGGGAATGGTCACATCGGATAGACGGTTCATGATGCGATAAAATGCTTTTGCACTCCACAGTTTAAAGGGGGTTTCTCCTTGTCTATCGGTCCGAACCCCATAGGCCACGTCATACCCCTCGTACCAACGGTTAACCATCTCTTTAATCACTTCTGGGGGATCTTGTAAGTCCGCATCAATTAAAACAATGGCATCCCCACTAACATGATCGAGTCCGGCGGTGACGGCCATTTGATGGCCAAAGTTACGGGACAAAAAGACGACTTTAACCCGTTGATCCCGTTGCTGTAGTTCCCGCAGATGGTTAGGGGTGTCGTCTTGACTGCCATCATCAACGTAAATCAGTTCAAACTGGGGAGTTATTTCTTCTAAAACGGAGACTAAACGACTGTGAGTTATGTGGATAACTTCTTGTTCGTTATAACAGGGGACAATAATTGAAATTAACACCGTTCACATCCTCTTCGCTTTTTGAGAAACCATAAGTTTAGACCTGATGATTTCTCACATCAATAATTCACCTATTGTATCTTGTTAGGTTTTTTCGGGGGGAATGGCATAAAGGGTATGTTCTTTCATGGTGAAGGTATAGCCAAGGGATTGCAAAAAGGGTTCAACGGTGAGTCGGGCAGATTTTCCTGTTTTGACATCGGTATGAATATCAATACATAGATAAGGTAAATAGCTTTTTAAGGTTTGTTTTCCTCCTTGTAAGGCATAAAATTCAAACCCCTCAATATCGATTTTTAGGGCTGTTGGTTGCAGATGATAAGTGTTAACAAATTCATCAATGGTGGTCACGTTAACATCGTAGGATGAATGGTGAAAATCAGGTTTAATGGTGGGGGCGTTTAAGGTGGAAGTATCCGAAGCCCAGGCTAAAGGATTACTATCGGTATATTCTAAAAATTGGGCGGTTCCGGGTTGATCGGAAATGGCGGAGGGAATGACAGAAATGTTGTGAATCTGATTGATTTCTAAAATTTGTTTGAGAAAGGTTTGGGTTTTTTGTGCCGGTTCAAAGGCATAAATATGACCGCTTTCTCCGACAATTTTAGCCAAGGGTAAACTAATGGTACCAAAGGAAGCCCCTACATCTAAAATAGTGTCTCCTCGATGGAGATGAGAGGATAACCAGTTAACACAATGGGTTTCAATGAGAAAATTGAGTTTTTTCTGGGGTTGGGGATCAATACAATGGGCATATAATTTTAACAATTCGCTAGGGGCTAAAATATCACAATGGTTAATAGAACAACTGAAAATTGCACCGGGTTTACTTTGTTGAATAACTTCTTGTAAAAACTGTCTTTTTTGTTGATCGAGTAATTGTTGGCCTAATTGTTCGATTTGATTAAAAATTCGATGGTTATAGTCTAAAGTGTCTTTTAGTTTATCATCAAGAACTTGATTATGATCCCTTAATTCTTGGTTCTGTCTGGTTAGATGTTCGACTCTTTCTTGTATTTCAGTTAGGCCGAGACTGCTACGAAGTTTTGATTTAATGGAATTGATCATGATGGTTATTTATTCTATTTTTTATCAGTCGGAATAGCATAAAGGGTATGTTCTTCCATGGTTAATTGATAACCAAGGGATTGTAAAAAGGGTTCAATTTCAACTAGGGAAGATTTTCCAGTTTTAACATCAGCATGAATATCGATACACAGGTAAGGTAAATATTTTTCTAAGGTTTGTTTTGCTCCTTGTAAAGCATACAATTCAAACCCTTCAATATCCATTTTAATTGCGGATGGTTCTAGGGCATTTTCTATTACATATTCATCTAAAGTTATGACTGATACTTGATAAGTTATAAATTTTTTATGTTGCTCAATATTCTCTTCTGAGGCTAAAGTTGAGGTATCGGAAGCCCAAGTTGAATCATTATCTTGGCTATATTCAATAAATTCGGCTGTTCCCGATTGTTGGGAAATGGCTTGAGGAACTAAAGTAATATTAGAAAAGTGATTTAAGTTTAATAGTTTTTGTAAAATATCTTGCGTATTTTTAGCGGGTTCAAACGCATAAACATGACCTTTTTTGCCAACTGCTTTGGCTAAAGGTAAACTAATGACTCCAAAGGCTGCACCAATATCTAGTACCGTATCTCCATAGTTAAGATGAGAAGCTAACCATTGGGCGCAATGATTTTCTACTAAAAAGTTCAGGTTTTGCTCAGGAATGGGAGAGACACAATGCTGATACACTTGTAAAGGTTCAATGGGAGACAAAACTTCAACGCCATTGATGCGACAATCTACGATACTTCCCGGTTTTATTTGATTAATAATCTCTTTAATTAACTCCCGTTTTTGATCTTTTAAAACTTGATCAAGGGCTGCTAAAATATCAATAATTCCTAAAATTCTACGTATTTTATTGATTAGATAATCTTTAATGGCCATAGTTTTGACTAGGTTGCCTATCTGGACAGATTAAGCTGAACGTTCAATTATATGACTCGTATTGATGGGGTTTAAGTTCCTTAGATTACAGTGCTTTTCAATTTATTGACAAATATCTCAACTTATGATAGACCTAATCACTAGCATTTAAAATAGACTAATCCTGGTGGATTAGAGTTTTATGGGGTTTAAACAGTTTAGTCTTGAACGCTTTCCTAAACAATTATTATTTATATTTTTAATCGTTATTTATTACATAATTGGGTTTTCTTTAATCGGTAAAACGTCTGTTACTTCTGATGAATCTGCTTATATTGGTGCTGCTTATGCGTATACTGAAGGATTAGGATTAAATCAAGAACATCCCCTCTTTTTCAAGTTGATTAATTCAGTTATTCTCAATCTATTTTATCCGAATTATAATCTGACCGTTCCTACTATTAATATTATTAGTGGTGAGGAGAGTATTGAGGCAAGATTAGCTGCTTTTAATTTAGGTTATAACGTTTTGATGGACAATCATAATAATTTTCAAAGTCTATTGTTTAGTTTACGTTTACCTTATTTAATTTTTAATAGTTTTATTTTTGTTTGGCTTTATTTATATTCTTTCATACTTAAGAAAATTCCTTCTAAAATCTCTCTAATTTTTGCCATATTATACGTTTTTTCTCCTAGCTTTTATGGTCATAACTTTTTAACTGCTTTTGATGTCAGTGTCAGTGTGTATGCTTTATTATCTATTCTCACTTTAATGGCGATTTATGACACAGTTATTAAAGGTGATAGTCAATTTTTAGCTCTACATTTTCTTGTTTTTATATTTTGTTTATTTGTCGGCCTTAATGCAAAATTCAGTAATTTGATCCTGCTACCTATCACCATAGGAACTTACATATTCCTAGGATTTTATTTATTTAAAGAGCAAAAAAACGATAGATTTCTAAACTTTTTAGGGTTAGGTGCTTTGAGTTTAACCATACAAGCGATATCAATTAGTTTGATGTATCGTTGGGCATTTAGAAATTTACCCAATCAATCCCTAATTGACAACTTCTATTTTTATATTGATGGAATCGGAATGAATCTGAGTACAGCAGGAGGAATCAGGGAACCCTTTTGGAATGGAGAGTTTGTCTCAATTACCTCCTTAGACTATTTATCTAAAATATTTTGGTTCAAAGAAAATCCTGGGCTGTTTGTGATTGGATTATTCCTGCTCTCAATGTTGGTTTATAAAATCAGTTCTCAAAAAACAGTTATTAAAAATAATATTAATAAAAAAACCTTACCTTTAATTATTTTAGCCATTGCTTATCCTCTGATTTATTTTTGGTTAACCAAAGACAGTCGCTTCATTATTGGCTATCGATATTTTTATCCGATTATTTTATTTGTTTACCTCTCCATTGCCAGTTTAACCCTCCTCTTGAAACATAAATGGCAAAAATACGTCTTACTAGGAGGACTAACCCTTTATATTTACTTAGGAGTGCTAGGAATTCCTCAATCTTTAAGCTATGTCAACCCACTTTGGCATCAAGAAAAATGGAAATTAGCCGATGATTCAACCATTAACTGGGGACAAGAAACCAAACATAGTGTAGAATATCTGCTAACCCATAATTTACTAGCAACGGATAACAAAAATGTCATCACTTATCAACTATTTGGAGTTAATATCGGGTTTGTGCAGTATCTTGATCTATTAAGTAAAATTAAAGACTATCCCATCAATATTGACTCCTATTATGCTCAACCGAGATTTAATCCAGAAACAGAAACCATTACCCAACTTCCTCATCAGTATCTACTCATTGATAGTACCGTAAAACAACAAATCTATGTTCAAAAAGAAACCAACCCCATCGCTGCTGAAAACTGGAATTTCCTAATTAATCATCAACCCATTTATTCTCGAAACGATATTATTTTTCTTTATAAACTTAGTTAACAATTTTATACTATATGACTCCAAAAGACATCATAAAATCGGTTCATCAATGGCTATATAGACATCGTATTGCCCTAGGAATTATCATCTTATATAGCGTGGTTGCCCTATCCTTAATGGCACCCATGGCCTCATCAAAAATCATTTTTTCTATTAGCGATACCCCCTCCCACATTGGTTATATTGCCCAGGCAAGAACCGCCATTATTGAAGGACAATTTCCCTTAAGAGTTGCCCCTCTTGAGGACAATAGCTGGCGTTATCCAGGGTTTCAATTTTATAGTCAACTGCCCTATTTTATCGGCGGTTGGTTTTATAAATTAGTCACCCCAAATAATCCCTATGAAGCCTATAAATTAGTGATTATCCTCGCGTTAACCATCGGGGGATTCTACATTTATCGCTTAAGCTTGAAATTGACAGAATCGCGTATTGCTGGGATTTTAGCGGGCGTTGCTTATATGTCAGCTCCCTATTTTTTAAATAATATTCATGCGCGAGGAGCCTTTACCGAAGCCATTGCTCAAGGTATTTTCCCTATTGTTTTATACTACGTCATCCAGTGCTACTCAACAGGAAAACGACGTTATCTCATCCTCAGTGCTATTAGTTGGTTTTGTTTAGCCGTTACTCATATCATCACCTTTGTCTATGGCACCTTATTCATTGCCCTTTTAGCCCTAATTGTTGTTATTCAAACCCGAAAAACAGACTTTACCTTTTCCCGTTTAATTCCTCCCCTTCAAGGATACGGTTTAGGATGGTTACTCGGCTTTTATTTCTTAGCACCCGTTGTCTTTATTTCTCCCTATCTTTCCATTCGTAAACAGATCAACGTTATCAACCCCTTTGGCACCAATACCTATACACCCCTGGCTAACCTACTGTCCCCCACCTCTTTACCCGCTGAACCCTCACAAACTGGTTTAGCTGCCACTTATGGCCTACATCCTGCCGTCGGCTGGATTTTACTAGCTGCTTGGGGTGTGGTGATCTACTATTATTCTTGTTCCCCCTCCCTGCCCCCCAAATTAAAAGAAACCCGTCCTTATATGCTAGGGTTACTGTGGGTGTTTGGGGTTGCCCTGTTTTTAACCTGGAGTCCCGTTGATATTTGGAGTATTTTGCCCCGTCAACTGTGGGTAACTCAATTTACCTTCCGCTTTCTCACCCATGTGATGTGGGCCGGTGCCTTATTAACCGCCTATGCAACGGTGTTAATCTTCCGTCGAAGGCTCGATCGCCGTCATTTAATTATTGGTATCCTAATCATTATCTTAGCCAGTCGTCCTTGGCTTCCCGCACCCAAAGGCACCTTAACCGTTGACGAATTAAAACAAGAACCCCTTTTTCGCTATTCTGGGGCCCTAGACTATCTCTATCGTACCCCCATCAAAACCCTCTACGGGAAAGCACAATTACCCCTTTTACACCCTGACTGGATTCCTGGATATAGCACTTGGAATACCTTTGTCAACCATCCTTTACTCCTCGAAGCAGAATTACGGTATCCGG
Source organism: Crocosphaera sp. (assembly GCA_030066295.1). Classification (GTDB taxonomy): domain Bacteria; phylum Cyanobacteriota; class Cyanobacteriia; order Cyanobacteriales; family Microcystaceae; genus Crocosphaera. Next base: position 3,443 of record JASJBX010000014.1, on the reverse strand, counting down.
CCTGGGAAGAAGGAGAAAACCCCGTATTATTTATCGAAGGAGAAGTTCCTCTAGAAAATATTGCCGATCAGGCTACCTTAGAAGTACATATTGATGGTAAAACCGTCGGTTCTTTTCCCTTAGTTTCTCGGGAATTAAAAGGAGAAGTTCCCTTTCCTCCCCTTCCCGAATCTAGCAATGATTTTGGCCTAAAATTTGTGGTCAAAGGGGCAACCCGTAACGGCCAACCCTTGAACATTCGCGTTAGACAACTGTATCTAGACGGGTTGTTACCCAAACATACCCTAATTCCTGTCACCGAAACCGAAGATTACTGTCAACAGGAAGGGGTGAGTACGGTGTGTGAAATTACCGTCCCCGAAGAAGCGAATATTGTACAATTGCCCGTGTTACATTATCCCGATATGGTGAAAGTTTGGGTTAATGGCCAGCGATTTAGAAAAGCGGTTCCGGTTCATCATCGGGACTATAATCTAACGGGGTTAGACCTTAAACCCGGCACTTATACCATTCGCACCACCTTCCATGGGTTGGCCTGGGCTAACTGGATGAGTAGTTTCGCTTGGTTGGGGTTGATTGGTTTAATGATTATGCCAAACTTTGGGCGTTCTAAAGCCGATTAAATTCTGACTTCTGAGTTCTGACTTCTGACTTCTTGAAATGGTTATGTTAACTTCTCCTAAAACCTCTTCTGTGCTTGGTTTACCGGTTCATTTGTGCCATAACTACACCCAGTGGTTGCTGCAATGTCTTGAAAAGGGTCAAGGGGTTCATGTGGTCACCATCAACGCAGAAATGGCCATGTTAGCCCAAAAAGACCCCCTGGTGGCTCAAATCATCCAAGAAGCGGATTTAGTCATCCCTGACGGTGCCGGTGTGGTGATCTATCTAAAAATGAGAGGACAACAACAGCAACGATGTCCAGGGATTGAATTAGCCCAGTCTTTGCTCGAAACCTTAGGAACCAGAGAACAAGACCATAAAATTGCCTTTTATGGGGGTAAACCAGGGGTGACAGTAGCAGCCGCCAGCCAATGGCAGACCCAACTGCCTGACGTTCAGATTATGACCGCTCATGGCTATCTCTCGCCAGAAGAACAAGAAACCTGGAAACAGACCCTAGAAACCCAACAACCCAGCTTAATTTTGGTGGGGTTAGGGGTTCCTCGCCAAGAAGTATGGATTCGTGAAAATAGAGAATTATGTCCTCACGCTATTTGGATCGGTGTGGGGGGCAGTTTTGATATTTGGTCAGGGACAAAAAAACGCGCCCCCGGTTGGTTGCGTAATAATAATTTAGAGTGGCTTTATCGACTCTATCAAGAGCCTTGGCGTTGGCGCAGGATGTTAGTGTTACCGCAATTTTTCCTCAGATCCCTCCTGAGAAACTGAGACACATTGTGAGAGGGGCGCAGTTAAGGGTTATCGGTTTCTTGTTCTATTTCCTGTTGTAATTTTTCGAGTTCTTCGGGGGTCATTTCTTCAAGACGCTTTTGTAAGACTGCCTCTTCGTAGTCTTTAAGTTGTTGGTTATAGGTCATATCTTTGTTGGCCACTCGGAAGAGATAGGTTAACGTCCAAGCCAAGACCACAACCACTAATAACGCTTGACTCCAAACCCCCGCCGAAAGGCCATCAAAACCAATGGCTTGAAATAAGAAGTAAGTGATGCCTCCGATGGCAAAGATTCCTAAGCTAATGGCGATAACATCGATTCGTCTCATGATGGCCTTTTAAGGGTTTGCGATCTATTTTAACCTGAGTTACGGGTTAACTTGACGACGTTTGGGACGAAAGTTCAAAAAGGGACTCAACAGAAGAACCCCGGGGAAAAAGAAGAACATGAGAAAGTACATAAAAGCCCGTTCAAAAGAACTGGCCACATACCAACGACTGTTGAGGTAAAAATAAACAAAGCCCGGCATAATCAACAGATAGAGAATACTTAACCCTAAATACAACCCTGCAACGATCAGGGTATCTTGGGGTAAGGAAGCGATCGCGTCAATAATTGTATCCATAATGACAGTGATAAGTAATGATGCACTGTTTCTATGGTAGAGGTTTTCTTTTAAATGGGAAACCATCCCCTCAATATCTTTTGATTCCCCATTAAGTAAATTTTTTGTTAAAATCAGGGAACGTTTGGATTAAAAATGCTAACAATTTATGGTAACTCTCAAGAAAAATGTCTTCTTCTATTACTCCCTTACTACTCGTCGACGGCTATAATATCATAGGTTCTTGGTCTTCACTCAAAGCGACCCGCGATCTCCACGGCTTAGAACAGGCAAGGCGCGAGTTGGTGGAGACGTTGATTAACTATACGGTACAAAAAGGCTACAAGACACAGGTTGTCTTTGACTCCCAATACCAAAAGACTCCCTCTTCTATCGAACATCATTCGACTCATCTTTCTATCTGCTTTACTGCTTGGACTCAGACGGCTGACACCTACATAGAAAAAGTCTGTGCTACTTTTTTTCGTCGTCAAGTTAGCAACTATAATCGTGTTATTGTCGCCACATCGGATCGGGATCAATATTTAACCGCGATGGGTTATGGAGCAGAATGGATGTCTGTGGATGTCTTGGTTAAAGATATTGAATCTGCCCGATCGCAAGTTCGAGGCAAACAACGCAGCAATAAACGGAGTCGGGGCCGTTTATTGTTTAACTGTCTCGATGCACAGTCTCAAGAAAAATTAGCCCGTTGGCTTTAAATATGGCCGGTTCTTTCTTCTTGCAAGGCTAACGCTAATTTTTGAGGGATGTGATCTAACTGTTGTGATTTTTCGGACTCAGAAAAAGGAGAAACAAAGGTATAACAGGGATCACAGTCTCCATCGTCATATACTTGAATCACCCATTTATCCGGTAAATTGTTAACCTTTACTTCTACAATATACCACCATTTGTCGTCAATTCTGCGAGATTTTTCGACAAAAAATAATTCTTTTTCTTGCTCAGATAATTCCCATTCTTCGCCAATAAATTCAATGGCTTTTTTTTCTGCTTCAGCTAAAGAAATCATGACTAATTTTCTACCTCATTGATTTTTTCAACTTCCCAATGATCTGCGTCTATTTCTCCTAATAAAGCTTCCAGTTTTTCTTGTGCTTCTTGGGATGATTGGGCTTTAATGGCAAAACAAGCATTAACCACAATTTCATAGAGTTTATCAGGATTGAACTTTTGAATACTATGTTTCATCAAGATCAAATTGTCAATTATTGAACTAATTTTACTTGAATTGAACAGGAGAAATCTGTAAAATAAATATTAAACTCATATCTTGCACCTTCGATAAAATCAGCTAGTTTAGAGAGGGAACAGGGAACGGGAAACAGGGAATAGGGTTTATTTTGATGGTAACTACTTAAGAATTTATTTTCTGTCTTTTGTTGCTGAGTTTTCCTGTACTGGTGCAAGATGTCAGTAAAA
>JASJBX010000067.1 GCA_030066295.1 Crocosphaera sp. | reverse complement strand
GGTGGGCAAAATACGAAAGCTATCTTGATAAATCATATACAATCAAACCTTTGCCCACCCTACAAAAGGACTAATTTTGACACTCCCGCGCCGTAAAACGGCGAGGATTCTTTGAAAGGAGATAACTAACTTATGTTAGTCATTGCTCGAACCACAACTACTAAAACCGTACAGACTCGAATCTCAGTGTCGTGCGATGGGCGATGCCAATTGCCCCTACTCTCTCGCCCTAAAAAGGGTCTGAGCATACTTTTACTTTTTACGTTCATGTTAGATTTTTGTGTTTCGCTAAATTCAGACCCTTTGCTTGTAGAGGCTAGAACTAGACCTTTAACTAGAGCGTCCTACTACTAGGTGTTTCACCCACGCCTGAAAGTCACTGCGACTTACTAACTCAACCAATCTAACACAATATAAAGCCGTCCTACAAGGACGGGGGTTCTACCCAATTTTTCGATCATTGTCGCTGAATTTGGGCAAATATCTCTGCTAAGATTTCTGTTGCACCAGCATCACGTAAACGGGTGGCTAATGTTTGACCTAAACTTTCTGCTTGTCCTGGTTCTCCTTCAATAGTATCTTTAATCAAGGTTTTACCGTCGAGACTAGCGACCATTCCGATTAAGGTTAAGACATTATTTTCAATCTTGGTGTTAACACCGATGGGAACTTGACAACCCCCTTCTAATTCTCGTAAGAACGCCCGTTCTGCATAACAGCGATCGCGGGTTTCGGTATGTTCTAAGGCTTTAAGTAGTTCTAAAATTTCGGGATCACCCGTGCGACATTCTATGCCTAAGGCCCCTTGTCCCACAGCATGGAGGGAAATATCATCGGGGATAACTTGGTGAATGCGATCGCTCATATCTAAGCGTTGTAAACCGGCTACAGCGAGGATGATTGCATCGTATTCCCCTGAATCTAGTTTAGCCAAACGAGTGTTAACGTTGCCACGAACATCTTTGAAGGTTAAATGGGGATAATGGTGACGCAGTTGGGCTAAACGACGCAAAGAAGAGGTGCCAATGACCGCACCTTCGGGTAAGGTATCCAGTTGTTTATCTTTGTGTTTTTCGTTAACCACCAGTGCATCGGCCGGGTTGACTCTTTCGGTGACGCAGCCTAACATCAACCCTTCGGGTAAGTTGGTCGGCAAATCTTTAAGAGAGTGTACCGCCAAATCCACTTGATTTTGCAACATGGCTGTTTCTAACTCTTTGGTAAACAGTCCTTTATCTCCAATTTTAGCCAAGGCAACATCTAAGATTTTGTCCCCTTGGGTACTCATGGTTTCTACGTCAAACTGACGATCTGGATAGTGTTTTTGTAGTTGTTCTTGTATCCAGTAAGTTTGCACTAAGGCTAACTGACTTTTTCGAGAACCGATACGAATAGCGCGGGTAGAAACAACCATAGAGGGTAAGCTAATAATTCAATGTAACGATGAGGAGACTCATTCTAGAGTATCGCAGTGTTTGACCCTCGTTAACAGATTGGGAGACTTGAGAGGAAAATAGTTACATCTCTTTACAAATTAGGGGATAGGGATTATGGATAATAAGTTAAAAATGTTTGAGTTTGAGACTGGGAACCTTTATATTGCCTAAGTTTTGGGGTTTTTATGTTATTATTAGTTGTGAATTATATCAAGTAACTGTCTCCAAATCTATGATTATTTGGCAAGCAGATTTCTATAGACATTTATCCCAAGAAAATGAACAGAATACCACCTGGAATCTTATTATTTGTGACCAACAGGGAGTGATGATTTACCAATCGAGTTGTCAGCAATCTCAAGCTAATTCTCAATGGTTGATTAATGAGTTAGACTCTTTGGTTAAGCAATATTCTCCTGATCAAATTCAGGTGTTTCGTCCTCAATGTCTTAGTTTGTTTCAACTGGTGGGAAAAGCACTAGGCATAAAAATTGAAGGGACGAGAAGAACGCCAAAACTTAAACAAATTTTACAAGAAACCTATCCTAACTCTCTAAAATTAGAACAACTTCCCCCTCAAGCAATACCCGAAACTTTATGGGGAGATAAGTGGCGTTTTGCTACATTTAAAGCGGGAGATTGTTTCGATTATTTTAGCGATCGCCCCATTCCTATTAAAGATTTATCTCAAGAGTTTAACCCGATTAATTTAGGAATTGCCTCGGATATTAATATTCCTGGTGTGATTATCTACGGAGGCAAAAAATCCATGTATTTGTCCCGATGGTTAGCTGATAATCAACCCTTTTCTTTGAATTATATTCCCACAGAAGTTGGCAAATCTGGTGGCTTAATTTTAGAATCAGGTTTAGTAGATCGTTGGGTTTTCTTGACGTTTGAAGATACAGATATGGCTAACTCGGCTAAACGATATGAACAGCAAAAAGAAAGTAGTCAAGGACTCCATTTTTTACTAATACAACCAGATGATTCTGGAATGACTCAGACCGCAATTTGGTTATTAAAGGAGGAAAAAATATGACAAAAAAAGAATCAAAAATAATTTTACAGCCTAATAATTTATGGGAGAAAGTAAAACAGCAAACCGAACACGCTTTAAGTTGTGGTGCTTTAAAATCGATTCCTACAGATTACAAATTGATAAAAAATAAAGAAATAGACTTTTTAGTTAGAATTTTTACTAATTTAGGTCGTAAAGATAAGGCAAAAAAAGAACAGAAAAAACTGGGTAAAGATTTCAATCCATTTTTGCCCTATGAAGACGATTTGTTTGTGGCCGATATTTCGGATAGTCATGTGTGTTTATTGAATAAATTTAACGTTGTTGATTATCACTTATTAATGATTACCCGTGAATTTGAAGAACAAGAAACCTTACTAACTTTCAATGATTTTGCTGCCCTCTGGGCTTGTTTATTACAAGTTGATGGTTTAGGGCTTTATAATAGTGGTAAAATTGCCGGAGCGAGTCAACGTCATAAACATCTTCAACTTGTTCCTTTTCCTTTAATTCCAGAACTGTCTAAAACCCCCATTGACCCCATAATAGAAACAGTAAACTATCAAGACAATATAGGTAAACTTCCTTGTTTTAATTTTTCTCATGGTATCGCTAAAATACAGAGTAAAGATAATAATAATATTTTAGAATTAGCTCACCAAAGTTTAGAGACTTATTCCAGTTTATTAAACACCCTAAAAATTAAGATTAACCAAGAAGATAAACCCAAACCTTATAATCTTTTAGTGACTAAAAAATGGATGATGATGATTCCGCGATCGCAACCTAAATATGAATCAATTTCTGTTAACTCATTGGGGTTTGCTGGTGCATTACTGGTAAAAAATGAACAACAAATGAAAACTTTACAAACCTTAAAACCCCTAACAATTTTAGAACAAGTGGCTAAATAAAGGGGGGTCGGAGTTCAGAGTTAAACAATTCAATAGTCTGACATAAACCCACAAAAAATACTGTATTAAAAAATTAATTTCTCCTGATTTCTGTTGTAATGTTTAAATGTTATCCATTGATACGGAATAGTCTAAACCGAGCTTATAGTATGGAGTAGAGGGAACTCAAAGACGCTTTTTTTCGTCTTGGGACATTAGTTTAAAATTTTATGTTACAATTTGTAACGAACACGGAACTAAGACTAAAACAATGGGGAAACTAGCACTATAGACGAAAATCACACTTATCCTGAAAATAAGATGTCCTTTTATTAAATTTTTGGGGGTCAACCCATGGAAAGCTCATTGACAATTTTAAAGTATTTTTTAGTTATATTGGACTTTGTAGAATTCTTAGCCACACCGTTCGGACTCAGTGCAGCGATTATCTTGTTATTGTGGAGTCGTTTTGTCTGGTTAGGGTGATGTCGCTTGATTGACAGGGGGACAAGGAGGTTGAAAAGCTTAATGAAAGGGAGGTTTAGTCGTGAACCTCCCTTGAAAAATAAAAATTACTAACCTATGTTTCAAGAAAGAACATTATTTCTAGTTTGCGGTTTAGGCAGTTTGGGACAACATTGCGTCGTAGCACTCAAAAAGTTTGGGGTGAACGTTATTGCCATTGAACAAACGATGCCTAAAAGTTGGGAGTTTCCTGAATTACCTAAATTTTTAGAAGAATTAATTATTGGAGATTGTCGTCAAATTGAAATTTTAGAAAGAGCAAAATTAAAAGAATGTCGTTCTGTTTTAATTGTCACCAGTGATGAAGAAGTAAATGCTCAAACCGCGTTAACGATCAGGGAACTTAATGACAATATTCGCTTGGTGATGCGTTGTGGCCAGGAAAACTTAAATCAACTCCTTAATCAACAGTTAGGAAACTTCTTTGCCGACGATCCAACCCAACTAATCGCTTCTGCTTTTGCTTTGGAAGGCTTAGGAGATGAAACCATCGGTTTTTTTGCCATCAATAATTATCGTTTTCAGGTGATTAAACATCAAATTAACTCCAATGATCCTTGGCTTTATGGTAGAAAGCTTTCTGGATTAAACAATAAAAATCGTCGCATTTTAAGCCATATTAATACTGAAAATATAACCTTTAAAGGCTTTTATGAATGGGAACTTAATCGCTCCCTTAATATAGGAGATACTTTAATTTACATCGAATTAGTTGATGAATTTTATTTGAGAAGTTATCAGGGGTTACTGCAACAAAAAAAAAAGACGAAAAAAATGGCAAGAACGACTAAAAATTTTTCTGAATCGCTTTAAATTAGAATTATCCCAATTGAGTCATTTTAGTTTATTACGCCAAGTTCGTACTGTAGTTTTAATGTGTACTTTGCTGATTATAATCTTGTTGATTGTTGGGACATTTCTCTTTCAACTTTATTATCCTGACACAACATTAATTTATTCCTTTTATGCAACAGCAATTTTACTGTTAGGGGGGTATGCTGATCTATTTGGTAACTTTCAACCCATTGCACCGATTCCTCCTTGGTTACAGTTTTTTGCCCTCAGTTTAACTGTTATTGGAACCGCTTTTGTCGGGGTTTTGTATGCTGCTTTAACAGAAGCTTTATTATCAGCAAAATTTCAATTACTGCGTCCTCGTCCTGTTATTCCTCAAAAAGAACATTTAATTATTGTTGGTTTAGGAAAAGTGGGTCAACGGGTGGCTAATTATTTAAAAAGTGTTAAACAACCTCAAGTGGGAATAACGTTCAATCCTGATTTTGATCGTACTATTTTGCCTGACATTCCCCTAATTATTGGTAATTTAAAAGAGTCCTTTACTCAGGCAAATATTAGCACAGCCAAAAGTATTATTATCACCACAGATAATGAAATGTTAAATCTAGAAATTGCTTTAATGACAAGATTACTTAATCCTGAAAGTCGTTTAGTGATTGGTGCTTCTCGTAAAGGATTAAGTGAAAAATTAACTCATTTACTCAAAAATGCTCAAGTAATTAATTCTTACGCTGTTGCGGCTGAAGCATTTGCAGGAGCAGCATTTGGGGAAAATATTTTAAGTTTATTTCGTCAACAAAATCAGACCGTTTTGGTTACAGAATACCAAATTGAAAGCAACGATACTCTCAATGGTTTATTAATTGGAGAAGTCTCTTATGGTTATGATGTTGTGATTATTTCTTATCAAAATACATCTCAAGAGATTAAATTGATGCCTTCTTTGGAAATTAGATTAGAAGTGGACGATCGCATTGTTGTTTTAGGGACAGTTGATGGTTTAAAACGAATCGAACAAGGTAATATTTTACTGACTTCTCGTTGTTGGGGGGTGAAAATTAATTCAATTCCGAATCAAGATGCTGAGTTTGAAGGAGCGAATGCCATTACTCGTATTTCGGGATGTGATTTAGCCTTGGCCAGACAGTTAATGAAGTCTATTCCTAAAACCTTACCTATGCCATTTTATCAACATCAAGCTCAATATTTGATTACAGAATTAAGGAAGGTTTTAATTCAAGCAGAATTAATTCAATTCTTTTCTGGTTGAGCATTTAAAAGTAGTTGAATTAATTTTTTCTTTCCTCTATCGTCCAATTTTTCCCACAGTAAATCATAAGCGGATAATCTCATTTGTCCCTTTTCATTGTTTAAGATTTGAATAGCAATTAATAATCCCTCTTCTCCATAGTGTAAAACACTACTTAACGCATCAGATAAAGCTGACATTTTTTCTTGTTGCGACTCACTTAGTCTTTGATGTTTAAAATTGTTAGACATATCTAAACTGATTTGCCAAAAATCAGGTGTTGTCAAGGATTTCCTCTAAGGGTTTGACTCTTTTTTCTTTAATATCTTGTTTAACTCAATGTTTTAGGAAGGCACATTAAACTGATGTTAATGAACCTCACAAAAAGTGATAATCAAATCAATTATCGACGATAAAATAAGCGTTTAGGTAAATAGCTTGTTGGTTAAATTTCATCTAAATTAATCCCCAATTCTCGCAATTTTTCTGCTAAACGATCAGCCCGTTGTTTTTCTGAGTCAGCCCGTTGCTTTTCTGAGTCAGCCCGTTGTTTTTCTGAGTCAGCCCGTTGTTTTTCTTCTATAACAACTTCTTCTGGAGTAGGTAATAACTTTCCTTGTTCATCCCACCAACGTAACCAAGGAAGTTCTACATTCTTATACATTCCTTGCCAAAGTCCTAATTCTACTCCCAAAGGTGGAATATAATAATGCTCCCTTTCATTGGCTGACATTAATTGATATTTACCCTCTAAGAGATGATAAACTTCCACACTAGACTTTTGCACTTCATAAATGGCATAAAAAGGGACACGAATAGCCTGTTCATAGACCCAAAATTTCCCCTTATAAGGGGTTTGATCTCGTTCTTCTTCTCCATTACCCGACACAAATTCAATTACAATAGAAGGAGCGATGATTTCTTGCCACAATACATAAGACCGTCTCATTTGTCCATCTAAAGTAGAAGGAACATTTGCCACATAAAACCAATCAGGAGCTTCTGCACCTCGTTGTGGTGGTTCGGTTATTCGCCAATAAATACCACTATCTTGTCCGATCGCAAATTGTCCATCAGGATGTAACTGTTCTAATTTTGACCAGATTGATTCAGTGAGTAGAATACTTTGAGGATGTTCCTGAAAATTTTTCACAAAAGTGCCGTCGGAGTCCGGTAGTTGAGTATGATCGGGTAAAGAATTTTTCGTGGTAATATCAACTACGTTTGTCATAAAGTTATGCCAAAAGATATCACTTTCAATTCTAATTTATTATCCTCAATTTTAAACTATTTTTTAGCCACACCCTTTGGACTAAGTGCAGCTATTATTCTTTTCTGATTGGGTTAGGTGATATTTTGCGCCCCAGGTTGACCCTTTTTCACCATAAATGATTGTAAAGTCTCAATAGAAGCTTGTGCATCTAACACACTAGAAACAACCCGATAATCACTTTGGAACGACTCGGAAGTGACTGTACAACGGACATATCCATTTTTAGTTCCCTCAAAAAACTTCACATGAGGGTTAGCTAGTCTAGCTAACTTTATGGTCGGTATATATTGTTGAGGAAAAGCTGAAGAAATAGCGGTTCCCACAAACTCAGTAGCGATAGTTGGTGATTTTGGATCATCAAAATCTAATTTTAGATCGTTAACCCAACTCGAATGAATATCCCCCGTGATCACCACTGGATTAGAGATTTGATTATCATGTAAAAATTGAAGCAAACGACGACGACATTCTACATAACCGTCCCATTGATCCATATTATAGATTCCTTTTTGAGGACGAGGATCGACATCGTATTGAGCCATCATCACTTGTTGTGCCATAATGTTCCAAGGGGCTGAACTCTGGGATAATTGGGACTGTAACCATTGTTCTTGTTCTGTTCCTAGTAACGTTGTTGTTTCGCTCTTTGCCTCTTGACAACGGGGTTGTGCGTTATCACCACAGGGTTGATCGTTACGATACTGTCTGGTGTCCAATACCATCAACTTCCCTAAGTTTCCCAGATCGAAACTGCGATATAGGGTAATCTCTTCCTCCGGTTGAAAAGAGACACGGATCGGCATATGTTCGTAATAAGCTTGATAAGCTGCTTTCCGTCTGGCTTTAAATTGTTCTAAACTTTGATCATCCTCTGGACTGAGGTTGGCGTAATTATTATCAACTTCGTGATCGTCCCAAGTCACGATCCAGGGAAAACGATGATGAGACGCTTGTAAGTTAGGATCGCTTTTATACTCTGCGTAACGGTTGCGATAGTCTTCTAAGGTGAAGCAGTCTTCCCCCTGATGCTGACGAATCCTGTTTTTATCACCTGATTTCTCATAAATATAATCTCCCAAAAACACCACAAAGTCAAGTTCTTCCTGTGCGAGATGCTTATGAGCAACATAATAGCCGTTTTGCCAGTCTTGACAGGAAGCAAAGGCAAATTTTATCTTGTCAACCTCAGTATTTGGGTTGGGGAGGGTTTTGGTTCTGGCGATCGCACTTTTATAGTTTCCTAGTTGAAATTGATACCAATAAACATGATCGGCTTCGAGTTGCGTCACATCTACATGGACGGAATGGCCTAATTCTGGAGTGGCGATCGCAGTTCCTTGACGAACAATTTCGCTCATTTTAGGGTCTTTGGCTACGGTCCATTGTACAGGAACTCTTCTGTTTGGCATTCCCCCTCCTTGCAGGGGAAAAGGGGCTAATCTTGTCCATATCATCACGCGATCGCTTTGGGGATCTCCCGAAGCAACCCCTAAAGTAAAAGGAGACTTAGATAAGTCTGGGATAGAAACTGCTTGACTTTTCCATTGATTGGTTACGATTAAACCAGAACTTAAAAGGGTTGTGATGAGAAAGTCTCTTCGTTTCATTGTTTGATTACAAATGTTTTGAGCAAGAAAATAGTCTTATTATAGTAAAAATTTTAGATGTTTTCAGGACATGATTTGGAAACGGTGTACTGTCTATGTTTTGCTTAGGTTTAGAATTAATTTGCTAAGATTAGATTATGATTTAATAATTGAATTCAACCCGTTATGGTTAATCCTCTAGAAATTAAATTTGATTCTTTTCAATTGACAGATGAACAATTCTATCAACTCTGTCAAGATAACCGCGACTTACGGTTTGAAAGAAATAGCAAGGGGGATATGGTAATTAGGCCACCGACAGGAGGAGAAACCAGTGATCGAAATTCCGAAATAAATTTTCAATTGAGACTCTGGAACAAACAGTATAACCTTGGTAAAGTTTTTGAATCTTCTGGAGGGTTTAAGTTACCTAACGGGTCAGATCGCTCTCCTGATAGTGCTTGGATACCTTTAGAAAAATGGGATAATTTGACTTTAAAACAACGCCAAAAGTTCCTACCCTTATGTCCTGATTTTGTGATTGAATTACGTTCTCTTAGTGATAGTTTAAAATCCTTACAGGAGAAGATGAGAGAATATATAGAAAATGGAACAAAATTAGGATGGTTAATTAATCGAAAAGACCAACAAGTGGAAATTTATCGACAGGGAAAAGAAGTGGAAATATTAAATAATCCCACCACCCTATCAGGAGAAAATATATTACTTAATTTTGTCTTAGAATTAGATGAAGTTTGGTAATAATTAAATAAACTGCTCAATACTAACAGTTAGATCGCAAAAAAATCATCAAAAACTTGACAATTTAGAAAAAAGTGCTGTATTATGAATTTTAGTCAGGTAGGATGCCTCAATCCTACCTAAAATTAATACACTGACCTTAAAAGACACCTAATAAGACAGCAGTGGTGAACAACATAAACATGGCCAGGAAAATCATAGAGATTGTAAAATAAGGCGCATGGTTAATCTTCTCTAGATATTGGTGCTTTTTGCGATCTTTGTCGCTTAAGGGTTTGAAATACATATCGTGCATAATATTAACGCTCCATTCTAGCTATCTGAACGTAGAGGATGACCTTGTTTCGTTGCTGAAATATTGGAATTAGATTTACATGTACACTGACTGGGATAAACCTTACAACTCAGCAATGTTGTGGTGAAATGTCATCAACTCATGACCTAATTGTAAACCCATCAACTCTAATCAGACGTTAATATTTGTTACGTCAGGGACATCGCTGTTTCTAAATGTTTAATCAAAGTTGCTGGAGGTAAAGGTCCATTGAGATGATTCCAGGGTAAGATTTGCTCTGTTTCCCAGTTATAATGAACATAATAATCTAAAGGGGGTAACTGTCCTTTTAACTCCTTGAAAGCGCGTTTATAACTGCCTAATGAATCCCCATATATTCGGGTTAATTGTAATAATTTACTAAGCCGGCGATCGCCTCTTGAAATTAAAGCTTGAATAACGGACCAATTATAACTTTCTGGACGAAATTCTATTCCTTTTCTACCCAGTTCTTTTTCTAAATATTTGAGTCTTTTCTTAGCTATTTTATTAACTCCAAACCACTGAAAAGGAGTATGAGATTTAGGAACAAAAGTGCTACAACCAAAAGTTAATCGTAACCCTGGTGCTGCTTTTTTAATTGACTCTAACATCAGAATAGTTTGTTCAATATCTTCCTTGTTTTCTTCTGGAATTCCCACCATTCCGTAGAGTTTTATATTTTTTAATCCGCCAGCTTTGGCGTTAATTGCTGCTTGGATTATCTCTTCATTTTCGAGTTTTTTATTAATAATGTTTCTAATTTTTTCAGAACCACTTTCCACTGCAATTGTGACCGATTTTGTGTGGCGATCGCTCAATATTCTTGATAATTTTTCTGTTAAAGTATTGGTTCTAACCGAAGCAATACTCACTCTAACATCCTCATACTTTGGTTGATAAAGATAGTCTAATAACTCATTAAATTGAGGATGTTGAGTAACAGAAGCACCCAATAAACCAATTCGATTGGTTACGGTTAACCCTTTTTCTATTGCTGGTATTAAAGAGTTTTCTAAACTAGCAGTGCGAAAGGGTAATGTCAGATAACTCGCCAAACAAAAACGACACATTTCCGGACAACTTCTCACCACTTCTACCATATAAATATTCTCCCATGCTGCCCTTTCTGTCACCACAGTAGAAGCAGATAAAACATTACCTTTGTAAGTTTGTTTTTCAACAGTAGGGGGAATGGTATTATCAAGAGGTTGAATGGATGTTATTTCACCATCAGGACTATTATATTTAACTTCATATAAACTGGGAACATAAATCCCTGGAATGGTAGCCAAATATTTTAATTTCGTCTCTCTATTTTCATATCTAACCATTTTATAAGCTTCAATAAAACTATTGATTAAATTTTCACCATCTCCCAATAAAATGATGTCAAAAAAATCAGCAAACGGTTCAGGATTAGCGGTTAAAACAGGACCACCACCAAAGACCAAAGGATGATAAGTATTCCGTTCATTTGCCTGAAAAGGGATAGTCAAAGATTCTAAGAGATTGAGAATATTAACATAATCTAACTCCCAGGAAAAAGAAAAACCCAACAATTCAGGATTTTTAGGTAAAGACTCTTGAATATCTGTAAACAAGCGACTAACATTAACATCAGAACGAGTGGCAAAAGTTGCCCAAATAATTTGATATCCTAAGCTAGTAATGCCCACAGTATAATCATTTGGAAAAGCAAAGATCAAAGGAATCGCATTACTATCAGGGGAAACCGTGTTAAATAATAAATGTTCTTGGTTAAAAGGAGTCATCCGTTATTCGTTATAATTTTTTTTAGTATAGCAATAATTTAAAGCTAAGGTAAAAAATAGTTCATGGTATCAATAAACAATCCCAAACTAAACGAGGTTGAACATAACTTAAAAGTTGTTTTTTCGCCCGTTCTAATTTTCCCAAAAGAAGCTTGTTTTGTGATCTTTGCCAAGAAGAATATTGTAAATAATTAATTAACCATAACTGTTCATTATTATCTAATGCTGTAGTTATTTCCTTAGCAAGTTGTAAAGCATCCAACGGATTTTCAGGTAATGTTTTCAACTTTTGTCTGAGTTCAAACGGGATAGTATTTAATTGTTGCCAAGCTGCGATCGCTTCTCCAGGACTCCCTTGACTTAAGCCAATAATATCCGAATGAGCGATAATTTCTTCATAACTCAATCGTCCTAAAATTGTTTTTAAATTATCATCAGAAAGACGATAAAAAGGAATTTTTTGACAACGAGAGACTAACGTTGGTAATAAAGAATCAGCACTAGGAGCAATTAAAATTAACGTTGCTTTTCCGGGTTCTTCTAACGTTTTTAATAAGCCATTGGCCGCCGCTTCCGTCATGGTTTCTGCTGCTTCTATCACCACCACACAGCGAGATGCTTCGAGAGGGGGACGACCTAAAAATTGAGTAATGTCACGAATTTGTTCGATGCGAACTTGAGGAGGTGCTTTGCGTTTGAGTCCCGTTTCTTGCGCTTCCTTTGCGGTTAATAATTGTCCCTGATGGAGATAAGTGGGTTCTACCCAATAGAAGTCGGGATGATTACCGTCGAGTATCCGTTTTTTGACCGTCCCCTGCTTCTCAGAGGATAAACCCACAGACAACAAAAATTGTGTGAAACATTTAGCCCCTAAAGACCGTCCAACTCCATCAGGGCCAGCAAAAAGATAGGCAGGAGCAATGCGATTTTTAGTGATCGCCTGTTCTAGTAAAGTCACTGCCGCTGACTGTCCTATCAGTTGTCGAAAATGATTCATTTTTATTAAGATGGCCAAAGTTCGATTAATGATGTATTTATAGGAATAACATTTATGGCTCGCTATACATCTTCTTTCGTTGCCAATGCTACCCTAGGGGAAGTTCCTACCTTACTGAATCAAGTCTTAGAATCCTGTGATTTTGGCGTGGTTTATCAAGCAACGGATTACTTCATGGCCAAAGAAACCCCTGGAAAAGTAGCCTTCTCCAAATTAGTGAGTGTGGAAGTCTTAATTGAAAGCACCATTGCCAAAAAGAATGAGGTTCCTGTGACCTTCGTGGTGAAAAATGACGAATTACCCTTAAATCCGAACAACCACTGTCAACAGCGATTTCAACAACTACAAACAGCCTTACAACAGAGCCAAGAATGGCGTTCTACCACGGTTGTTCCTGGTTAGGTCTGGGCCTACTTAACTGAGATCAGCGTCACTCATATTCTTTGGTATCGTCATCGTAGTCCATCATGGCCGGGTCAATGAGGGTAATATCGAAGGGGTCATTACTGGGTAGGGTGGGGAACTTATCCCGTTGACGATACTGGTAAATAGCAAACACCTGAGGGCCAAAAACAATCTCATCCCCATCTTGGAGATCGTGGGATTCTTGTTTAATTTTGGCCTGATTAATTAACAATCCATTCACACTCCGTTTCCCTTCCATATCCCCATCCACAATACGATAGTAGCTGGAACCATCTTGTCGAATGCGACGATAAAGAGTAGCGTGATGGCGAGAGACAAACTGAGAACGGAGACGAATATCACATTCTTGCGATCGCCCGACACTATAGGTGGGTTCTCGCAATAATATTTCTTGTCTACCTTTATCGTCCTCGACAATCAAGAAATGTTCTCGTTGAGGGAGTACAGATTTTTCAGCCATCGCTAAACCAGGTTTAAATTAGAGTGATTATGATAGTTTCTTTAGCTGTTTTGCTCAGGGCTATGATCAAAAGCCCTACCAACGGCTTTGACCTTGACCGCGCCCTTTCGGGCAAAGTAAAAAGGCACTCATGCCAAAGTAAAAATTTAGCCCGACTCGCGCGTTCCCATGGGGAGGAAACCTCGTCGGGGTCGCTCGTCAGTTAAGTTTAAAGCCTCTTTATTGTTGAATCGTCTTATCTTGAGGAAGAGGTCGTACCTTTGTTCGCTAGAGCCGAAGCAGAGCGAGGAACTTTTGACTTCTAACTTTTGACTTGTGAACGATTGCTTCCCTGTCGGAATTGATAGCGGAGTAGTAAAGAGTTGGTTACTACTGTTACCGAACTAAAAGCCATGAATCCCGCAGCCAAAGCAGGGCTGAGGATAAAGCCAAAACGGGGTAATAAAATTCCCGCAGCAATTGGGACAGCAACTGTATTATAACCCAAAGCCCACATTAGATTTTGCCGAATTTTTCTGAAGGTAGCCAAACTGAGATCCATGGCTGTGATCACATCCCAGAGGCGATCGCTCATCAGAACAATCTCGGCGGTTTCCATGGCCACTTGGGTTGATCCTTGTAAGGATATTCCTAGGTTGGCTTGAGCTAAAGCGGGAGCATCGTTAATACCATCCCCAACCATAGCCACTTTTTGACGCTTCTGTAACCTCTCCACCATTTGCGCTTTGCCGCTGGGACGGATTTCCGCAAACACTTGAGTAATCCCTAGCTGTTGGGCAATGGACTGAGCCACTTGGGGGTGATCCCCTGTCAAGAGGATCACTTCTAAGCCCCGTTTTTGCAATTCTGAGACGGTTTTTTGGGCATCGGGTCTAATTTCATCTTTAAGAGCTAAAACCCCCTGGATTGACCCTTCTACCCCTAGATAGACCACGGTTTTCCCTGCTTGGCTTAAGGAATGAGTTACCGTCTGATGGTCAGTTTCCAGGGTCAACCCCTTTTCTTCTAACCATCTCTGGTTACCCAACCAAACCGTTTGACCGTCTACGGTTGCTTGCACCCCTGACCCGGCTTCGGTCTGAAAATCCTGGGCTGAGAGTAAAGATAATTCTTCCTGTTGCGCTTTTTCTAAAATAGCTAACCCTAAAGGGTGATTGCTACCACTTTCCACCGTTGCGGCTAATTGTAACAAAGCTTGGGAACTGATCTGGCCCAAGGTCAGACAATCGGTGACAGTGGGATGGCCAACGGTGAGGGTTCCGGTTTTGTCAAAGATTACCCCCTCCAGTTGCTGAACTTTTTCTAAAACATCCCCCCCCTTGATCAGCAGTCCCCGTTCCGATCCCATGCTGGTTCCGACTAAAATGGCGGTGGGAGTGGCTAAACCCAACGCACAAGGACAAGCGACTACCAAAACGGCGATCGCTAGTTTCAGACTCAATAACAACGGGGAGGTTGACCCCATGGCCATCTCCGTCTGACTGGGGGTTAACACTTGGGGATATAACTGGGTTCCGATGGTGAACCAGAATAGAAAGGTTAAGAAAGCAACACCCATCACCCCGTAAGCGAAATAACCGGCCACTGTATCAGCTAACTGCTGAATGGGGGCCTTGCGGGTTTGGGCCGTTTCCACCGAAGCGATAATCTGGGCTAAGGTGGTATCTTCCCCAACTTCAGTAGTTTTTAGGGTAATCACCCCAGAATGATTAAGGGTTCCTGCGATCGCCTTATCCCCAGCTTCTTTAACCACAGGAAGGGATTCTCCGGTGACTAAAGATTCATCAATGGCGGTTTTGCCAACAATAATCTCTCCATCCACGGGAATTTTTTCCCCTGGCAAAACTTTAACGTATTCTCCCACTCTGACTTGTTCAACAGGAATGTCAATGCTAGAACTATCATCAGAGAAGGGATCACCCACTAATCTGGCCAAAGTAGGTTGTAGGGCCATCAACGCTTCTAAAGCAGAAGAAGCACGATTTCTGGCTTGTTTTTCCAGGGTTCGGCCCAAGAGAATAAACCCTAACAACATCACAGGTTCATCAAAAAAGCATTCCCACCCCAAACTAGGGAAAATAAAAGCCACACAGCTAGTAATATAAGCACTGAGGGTTCCCAAACCCACTAAGGTATTCATGTTAGCCATACCGTGGGACAGTCCCCGCCAACCATCTATGATAATTTCTCGGCCAGGAATCAGTAGGGCCAAGGTGGCCAGTCCCCAATGAAATTCTAAACTACTGATAATAGGAATAGTTGGACCGCCAAAATGCTGTAAATGAGCTAATGTTGAAAATATTAATAAAATGGCTGCGGTAATCAGATTTATTTTTTGTTGTTTGGCTTCTGCTTCTCTTCGTTGACTTTGATTAAGATGGATTTGTTGAAGAGTTAACGTTTGGGAGGTGCGAATGTCGGAAGGAAAGCCTATTTTTGTTAATTTTTCGGCTAAGGTATCGGGTTCAATGGTTTGGGGTTCATAGTCAATGACTGCTACTTCTGTGATTAAATTAACGCAAGCAGAAACCACGCCAGACTGTTGTTTAAGTTGTCTTTCTACTGCACTCACACAACCGGCGCATTTCATCCCTTGTACATCAAGGGTAACGGTTTCTATCGGGGGTTCAGGAGTAGTTGATTCTGGTTTTAAGGAGAGTTGTACCATATTCTGCTGTCATTAGGGATCAGTAGGTATTGCTGATCTCATTAATCTAGTTTCTTCAATTTTATGGTATCCCTAAAATTTCCACCGTTATTAAGCTTTAAATTTATGTTTTCCTTATATTTTGCACCAAAATTAGGAGATTATTCTGCTAACACATCTACATCTTTCTTGATGACTTCATAGTCAAGGGAAGATACTTATCAAATACCTTCCCTTTTTCTGATTGATTTAATCGTGTTTTTTTCCACTAGAAAAAAGTGTTAAATTTTTCTAGATTCACAGTAAACTTTTCCCCCTTCATCGGGAACCACATGACAAATGTTGTAACCCCGAATAAACGCCTCGAAAATGGAGTAATCTGATTTACGATAATAGTCTCCTAAAACCGGTTTAATGGCTTCGGTTGCCGTTTTTAAATGATAATGAGGCATGGTTAAAAAGATATGATGAGCCACATGAGTTCCAATATTATGATGGATATCATTGATAAATCCATAATCATGATCCACCGTAGATAATGCCCCTTTCAAGAAGTACCAATCTTTGCCCCGATACCAAGGAACATCAGGATCAGTATGATGTAAAAAAGTCACTAAATCTAACCACATGACAAAAATAACATAGGGACCTAAATAATATTTAAGTAACCATAAAAAGCCGAGTTGATAGGTTAAAATCCCTAACAAAACAACCATTAAACTACAACAAATGGTGCTGGTTAAAACATCCCATTTCTCCGAAGGACGAAACAGATCACTCTTGGGATCGAAATGACTTCCTTTTCTCCCTGGAGAACGCTTGAATAAGTAAAGCGGATAAAGAAATAAAATCAGTTTAAAACGGGCAAACTTTTCTAACCATCCCATCTCATTAAATTTAGATTCTGTAATGGGATACCAACTTTCGTCGGTGTCAATATTACCGGTATTTTTATGATGGGTTCGATGACTAATGCGCCAACCGTGAAACGGAACTAAAATAGGTGTATGGGACAGATGACCCATGAGATTATTTAACCATTTGTAGCGAGAAAAAGAACCATGACCACAATCATGTCCTACCACAAATAACGCCCAAAACATCGTTCCTTGCATGACCCAAAAAATTGGCCAAAAAAACCAAGAATCTAAATAAGAAGCGACGGCGTAAAGAACACCAATCACAAAAATATCCCAAAAAAAATAAGCTAGGGATCGAATAGCAGAGGACTCAAAACAATGGGCAGGAATGGCTTCTCTAACATCTTGTAACGTAAAGGGAAGATCGACCACCTTGGGTTCTGGCCTATGGACAGTCATTGGTTGCTGCATTCAGTCTTGAAACTCCTTTTATAGCTGAGTATGAGAAAAAAACTTAATTTTTCTTAATCTTGCCCATTATACTACATCAGCCCAGGAATGATGGGTTGATTGGCAAAAACGAATCAACCACTTTTGTTAATGAACAACCCTTAAGTTCCTTGATTGTTCATTGATAAACCTGCATATGATGGGGGGAACTCAGAACTCGCAAAGGGATTCTATAAATTAAAAGAAGCTTGCTCAAAATACGTTAAAAGTTCCTCCCCCATGATATTCAATCAAATCCGTCGCTATTTTGCTTCTCTCCCTTTAACTCTGGTGATCTGGCAAGGGATGATCCCTTTAACCTTGGCCACCCCTCCCCGTAACCCAGACAAAACCGTAGAATGTGAATTATTAATCGTCGGTGGCGGACTGGCAGGGACTGGGGCCGCTTACGAAGGTTTATTAGAGGGTAAAACCGTCTGTTTAACCGAGATCACCGACTGGGTTGGGGGACAACTCTCCTCTCAGGGAACTTCGGCCCTAGATGAACGACCCACGCAGCGATCGCAGTTAATCTATCCACGGGGTTATTTAGCGTTACGAGAACGCATTAAAGAGTATTATGGGGAACTCAACCCAGGAGACTGTTGGGTGAGTGAGTCTTGTTTTATCCCCGAAGATGGTCATAAAATTCTGAAGGCCATGTTGGACGATGCGGCCAGAAAAGGCAGAGGAAAATTACACTGGTTCCCTTCAACGGTGGTCAAGGATTTAACCATCGAAAAAAATCCTAACGGGGGAACGGGAAAACAGATCATGAGTGCGATCGCCATTCAACACACCCCCAGAGAAAGCGCACCCCCCTTAAACACCTACCCCCTCTCCCAAACCATCGAGGATGCTTATACTTACGAAGATTCTAAGTTATTTAACAAAACCATTATCCAATTTATTCCTAAACCCCATGATCAGTCTACCCCGGCGGATTGGTATGTGATCGAAGCCACCGAAACTGGCGAAATCATTGCCTTAGCGGATGTTCCCTACCGTTTAGGGATCGACCCCCGTTCCTATTTAGAACCCTCTTCTGCCAGTGTCAGTGGTGATCCCTATTGTACTCAAGGGTTTACTTACACCTTTGCCATGGAAACCACCGAGGACCGCCAAAAATATGAATTACCGGAGTTTTATCGGCAATACGCCCCTTATTATAGTTATGAGTTGGAACGGTTAGCCGATTTTGATCTGGTTTATACCTATCGTCGCATTTGGAGTCCGGAACAGGGAGAACGAACCAAGTTTGGCGGGATTGGTTTTACCGTTCCCACCCCTGGGGATATTTCTATGCAAAACTGGACTTGGGGCAATGATTATCGTCCCGGAACCTCTAGGGATAACCTTATCTATACTCGTCGACAACTACAAGAAATGGGTCAGTTGGACCCCGGACAATGGATGGGGGGGTTACGCACAGAAACGCTACGAAAAGGGGAAGAACACTCCATCGGTTATTTTTATTGGTTAGTGGTGGGAACCACTGATTCTCAGTTGGGAGATGGGGTAAAAACCCCAGACCCCTATCACATTTATTTAAGCGGTTTAGACTCTCCCATGGGAACGGTTCACGGGTTATCGAAATACCCTTATATGCGCGAAGCCAGGCGTATTATTGGCCGCAAATCTTTTCTTTACAAAGATGGTTTTACGGTCAACGAAATCGATATTTCTCGTCGTAACTATCAAGATGATTATTATAAAAATACCCTTTCTCCCGATACCTATCGTCGCTTACACGCTGCTTTGGCCGGTTTAGAAGGGTTTAAGGTTCTCAGTGGGGATGCTTCCCCCGAACAGGTGACTCGACGCAAGCGATCGACCATCTATCCCGACTCTGTGGGGATCGGTCATTATGCCATTGACTTTCATCCCTGTATGACGGAATATCCTGCGGAAAAACCAGGCAATACGGAGCGAAAAGGGGAAAGAATGGGTCAAGGTCAAGCTTATCCTTTCCAAGTACCTCTAAGGTCGATGTTACCCCAAACTATTGATAATTTGATTGTAACGGGTAAGAGCATCGCTGTCAGCCATATTGCAGCAGCCGCTTATCGGGTACATTCCTTTGAATGGTCTTCCGGTGCGGCGGCTGGCACCACTGCTGCTTTTGCCATTGATGAACAACTTTTACCCTATCAATTGGTAGAGGAGCCAATTTTTCGCTCGAAAAAGTTACAAGAATTACGACAAAAATTAGATGCTAATAATAATCCCACCACGTTTCCTAATACTTCGATCTTTAATAATGATTGGGAAGATTGGCGGTAGGTAATTAATAACGAATGTACCTTATTCCTAAGCGTATAATGAGATCGTCTAACTCTTTAAACCAGATAATTTCTCCAAAAATTGGAGCTTGGTTTTCAATTTTAATGGAGCAAGTATGTCCTGGTTTAAGGAGTAATAATTGTTCAAGCACTAAAGGATTATCTTTAATGATTATTAGTCCACATCCCTCAGAAGAGTCGTCAATTACCATGGCTTCTAAACTTTCTTCTAAAAGATTTTCTTCAGTTTGTAGTGTCAGAAAAACCAAAGTTCCTTTACTTAGAAAAAAGCGATGATTTTTTCGTTTGTTGTCTAGATGACAATCAAGCAAGCTGTTACTATGTATCATGAACAAAATTAGATGGTAAATGATGAGTTATATTTTAATGACTAATATCCTACTCTAGCCGTGATCTAGGTCACAAATAGATTATCGAAAATATCTTGAGTCGAATTATCTAATATATTAAATACAAATTGTCAAGAGGTACTAATGAATCGTTATTATCTATGGTTAATCAGATGGAGAAAGTTAAGAATATCGGCGTGTGTTTTTTCTTTATTTTTTATGTTTTCTTTGCCTCTACAAGCCAATGAAATCAAGTTGAAACAAACTAATAATCAAGAAAATATATCAGTTTGTGAGGCAGAATTGAAGCAAAAAATAGACGATATTTTAAATCAAGAGAAATTACAACGATCTCATTGGGGAATCCTAGTTAAAACCTTGGACGATCAAACCACTTTATATGAGTTAAACGCCCAAAAATACTTCATTCCTGCTTCTAATGTTAAACTGTTGACAACCGCAGCAGCATTGATTAAATTTGGAGCAAATTATCAGATCAAAACCCCTGTTTATGGTTCAGAAAACTATCCGAATTTATCAGTTTTAAAAGTAGTAGGAACAGGAGATCCTACCTTAAAGAGTGAACAATTAGAAACCTTGGCGAAACAATTAAGAATAAAGGGTATTAAGCGTATTGATAATTTAATTGTTGAAGATAGTTCGATGGATGAACAAGTTATTAATCCTACCTGGGAATGGGAAGATATTCAGTTCTATTATGCCCCATCGGTTAACCGTTTAATTCTTAATGAAAATGCCGTGCTTTTGACTTTAACGCCTCAAGAATTGGGAGAAAAATTAACAATAAATTGGTCTGATCCTTTGGCAGCAAGACAATGGGACATCAATAATCAAACAGTTACAGGGGAAAAGGATAGTGATTATTCTGTTTCAATTAATCGCAATTTTGAGAAACCTTTATTAACCATTACAGGTAGTTTAGCGATTAATGAAGAACCGGATCTATTGGGAATGACAGTGGTTAACCCAGGACAATATTTTTTAGATTCACTCGAATTTTATTTAGAAAAAGAAGGGATTAGTATTATTGATTCTGAAGTTGTGTCTGGTAATAGTGAAGTAGACAATTTAGTCAAGATAACAGAAATTAGATCAGAAAGTTTGCAAAAAATTATAACAAAGGCAAATCAAGAAAGTAACAATTTATATGCAGAAAGTTTACTCAATCTTTTGGTTGATGAAAACTCAGGAAAATCGGCTATTGATAATCTGAAAGCCACTTTAAATCAATTACAATTAGATGCTGATACCTATCACTTAAAAGATGGTTCAGGATTATCTCGTCATAACTTAGTGAGTCCCGAAGTATTGGTTAACTTGCTCACTTTTATGATGAGAACACCAGAAAGGGAAGTTTATCGTCAGTCTTTAGCAGTTGGAGGAGTTAATGGAACCCTAAAAAATCGCTTCCAAGAAACAATAATTGAAGGAAAAATACAAGCAAAAACAGGAACATTATCCGGTTCATCTTCCTTATCCGGTTATATGGAACCCCCCAATTCTTCCCAGTTAGCCTTTAGTATTATGGTGAATCAATCAGACTTACCCGCATCAGAATTAAGAGAAATTATAGACAATATCCTTATCAATTTAGCACACCTTAAACAGTGTTAAACTGTTATAATTAGAGCTTTTGAAACTTAACTCATGTTCGTTATTTCATTGCACTTAATAGAGTGGAAAGCGCATGATTTTCATGAGAATTAATTTCTTGATCAAACCAGGCAATTTTGACCGCCAGGGGAAAAGTAACAGCAGCGATATCAGGATCAATAGTCTTTAATAAATCAGGAGATTGAGGGACTTTCATCGCCGATTTAATTCCCGATAACATAGAATCATCAAGATTTAAAGGAAGTAATTGACTTTCGATTTCAGACCAACTGATATCTTGTTGCGGATCACTAATTTGGATTAAATAAGCCAATAAACGGGCAATTTGTAGCTGATGGGATTCATGAATTTCATTGCAAGAATTTAACCCATTATTTTCATCGTGATCAGGCGATCGCAAATTATTTAAAATACTATCCCAGTCTTGAGCGTCACAAGAATCCGGTTTTCCCACCCTTAAAGCGACATGAATGCGATCGCTCTCAGACGATAACCGGGTCACTTCAGCATCAACTCCAAGATAACCTAACCAACGGGCAATAGTTTCCACTAGGGTTGTTTGAGTGGTTTGGGAGTTCGCTAAAAGACGAACTTGTGTGTTAACCAAGGGACGCACAATTTGTGAGAGCATAGCACCTAATCTGAAGATTTTCTAGAACTCTTCCATTGTAGAACCCCATTTCTAGTCTAACTGGCCATTTCGATACGATTTTAGGAATTATTATCAAAACGACGGGTCTAACGAACCAGATATTCACTTACCCCAAGTTGATGTTAATTTTGACCCCAATAATATCGGTGTAACTGCTAATACGCCTCCTGGACCTGTGGCTAACCGTGGCGACATTATCACCTTCACCTATGAAGTAACCAACACCGGTAATGTTGACCTAACTATCGATGACCTAGTTGATGACAACGCAACTCCTGATGACCCCACCGATGACTTTACCTAAAATATTGCGAGAATGCCCTCGCTATAGGCGAGGGGGAAGCATCGCAGCCGTAGGCAAGTACCCCCGAACCCTTAGCGACGGGATG
>JASJBX010000066.1 GCA_030066295.1 Crocosphaera sp. | reverse complement strand
TAAAACTCAAACTAATAGTACCACGAAGGAAGTTCTGGCAGTCCTTAAGGGGATACCAGAAGCCTACACTGTACCATTAGGTCAGTGTAGGTAGTTCACTCAGGAATAATGATCTCTTCTTGTTGATCCACTTCTCGAATAATAGTAGAAGGGTCAACTTTTTCCGGTTCAAAAATAGAAGTTAAGGCTTCATCCAAGGTTTCTGACATCACAATTTGATTTTCGTAAACAACAATAACTCTTGCTAAGGTAGGTAAGCTATTTTGTTCCGCTTCTAAATATAAAGGTTCAACATAGAGTAAAGATTGTTCTGCGAAGAAAGGAATCACTAACAAATTACCTTGAATCACTCGCGATCCTTGACGATTCCACAAAGAAATTTGTTGCGAAATAACCGGATCTTGATTAATTAACGCTTCTATTTGTTCGGGACCATAAATAACCCGTTGTTTTGGTAATTCAAACAACAACATCTTACCATAATTATCCCCATCAGAACGAGCAAATAAACCCGCAATTAAATTATTACGACTGGTAGGGGTATAAACACTAAATAAGATAAATTCTTGCGCGTCACTGGTTAGACTCATTAATAAATAATAGGGTTCGATGGGTTGTTGTTCTTCTCCATAAATTTCTTGGGGGATACGCCATTGATCTTCTCTGTTATAAAATACTTGAGGATCTTGCATATGATAGGTTAATAAACGTTCTGATTGAGTGTTATATAAGTCTTTGGGATAACGAATATGAACCTTCAGGGAAATGGGTATGTCTGAGAATGGTTTGAAGAGAGTGGGAAAGATTTTTTGCCAGGTTTGAATTAAAGGATCACTGGGATCTACAACATAGAAATTAATGTCACCGTTGTAAGCATCAATGACAATTTTGACAGAATTACGAATATAATTAAAAGGGCGATCGCCAGGTTCAGAGTAAGGATAGCGACTGCTGGTTGTATAAGCATCAATTATCCAATACAATGTGGTTTTTTCTGGTTTATTTTGCTCATCTTTCACCTTAGCAGTTACGAGATAAGGATCACGATCAAACCTTAAAAAAGGGGCAATCATTCTCATTCTGCGGTTAATATTGCGACGAAAAATTAAGCGAGTTTTTGGGGTAAAGTTACGGGTGAAAATCATTTGCCAATCTTTTAAATAGTCAGCAAATAGTAATCGTCTTCCCCAATTTTCTATTTTAATTCCCCCTCTTCCATCGTAAACATTATAAACATTATCTTGACCGCTAGGATAGTCTAATTCTTGGACTTCTGTACTGGTCATAATATAAGTGTCCGTTGATTCTCCAAAGTAAATTCTCGGATTATCAATGGGAATATTATCTCGAATTAAAGGACTGGAAGTTTGTAAATCTCCTGTATTATTTTCAGTGCCAATATTCTGTACAAAATAGAAAGGTAAACCCCCTTGATCAACGCGGTTAACAGGAGATAAAGTAAAGCCATAACCATGAGTGTAAACTAAGTGTTTATTGACCCAAGTTTTAGCTTGTTCAGGGACATCATTATAATCTAACTCTCTAGCAGCAATTAATACTTGTTGCTTAGCAATTTTAGGTAATTTTACATCACTTTCAATCGTTAATTGTGCATCATTTTCAACGGGAATAGTATAACGATCAATATCAGCATCATTAAATTTATAATAAAGGCGCAATTGTTGTAATTGACGGTTAGTTTGTAATAAAGGACGGGAGTCCCAAAGCCGAATATTATTAATAGTAAGACGGTTTTTTTCTAAAGCATTCGCGGTTAAATTTCCTGCTGCGTTTAAGGTTTCAGTTTGAATTTTATCTAACCCAAACGCATGACGAGTTAGTTCTATATTACGTTGAATGTAAGGGGTTTCTCGGGCTAATTCATTCGGTTCTACAATCAAACTTTGTACAGTTTGCTGACCTAAAAAGGAGACAATAATAATACTTAAATAGAGGAAAAAAGGAAAAGGCGAAAAAGGAAGATTAGAAAAATTAGACCGTTTTAAGGAACGAATTTGAGTGTACCGTCCCCATCCAGTTATTCCTTTAATTAATAACCATAATGAAATAATTAACGCTACAATTGTCGCTATGGTGTATACAGGAAGTAGAAAATAAATATCTGTATAACTGGCTCCAAATACAACCCCTTTCGTAGAGTATAACAACTGATATCTAGCTAACCAATGGTAGAGTCCAACCAGACACATTAAAAGACTAGCCAAAATATATAAATGACGGATTTGATAGCGGGAAAATCCAGGGAATTTACCTTGGGATAAACTATTAGCTGATAATAGATAGGTAAGACTCACCAGAATAAACCCTAATAAAAATAGTCCTCCCAACCAAAAATTAACCAATTCCCAAAAAGGAAAACTAAAGATATAAAAACTAATTTCTAGACCAAATTGAGGGTCAACATCTCCAAAAGTTGTTGGATAAAAATATTGTAAGATTCTTGTCCAGTTTCCTGATAAAACTAGACCAAAGATCATACTAAAAGCTAAAGCTATTATTCTTAAGAATGATTGACCCTTGAGCAAAATAGCAATAATAATACAGCCGATAATTACCGCTTTCCATAACTGATTTTTCAGTTGGGAGATAATGTCAGCAACAGAGTTTAAAAAGAAGGGAGTAGGGAGAGGAGGGGTAATATTAGGTAACGTAAAATCTGGTGTCCAAACATTGTAAGCTACTTCACTATAATAAAGTAGCATAAATCCCATTAATCCCCCTAAACCGACAATAACAATAATTAACCAAAATAGACCAAAAGAACGAGACTCAGGCATTAATTGAGTTGTCCTTTTTTTTCGTTGTTTACGTCGTCTTTCCTGCTGAGGAGGAACTTGAGGAATAAAATGCCATTGATGGCGTTTGGCTTGACGTAAATTCCCCCATAAAAACCATAAAGAAAAACCACTGACAAAACCCCATAACCCTAACTGCCATAATAATTGTTTGAAAAAGATATTGACATAACCCACCTCTTGAAACCACAGTCCCTCAACAATCAGATGAGACAGCAATTCAAATATTAAAACAATGGCTAATAAAAAAGCGAGAAATTTAGTCAAAAAATGGTCTAACAACTTGGACATAGTTACGATTATGGGGGAGTAGGTTTATTGTCTGGATAATTGTAATTCTCGAGTTGTTTGAGGTTGACGTTTTCCTTCTAAAATCATTTTGACACCGCTTGCGGGGGATAAGGTTAGGCCCCGTCTTTGCTGTTTTTCGGGTTGATTATCAGCTAATTTTAAGCGATACTCAGACATAATAGTAGCGATCGCCAATTTCATTTCAAATTGTGCCAATGCTTCCCCCATGCAACGACGAGACCCTCCACCAAAGGGGGTAAATTCATAAGGGGTATATTGACGATCGAGAAATCTTTGGGGGTTAAATTGTTGAGGGTTGGGATATAAATCTTCCCGTAGATGGGTTAAATACATACATCCTTGGATCATGTCGCCGGGTTCAAAGGTGTAACCAGCCACCTCCACCTTTTCTTGGGCCACTCTTGTAAAGGTTAACATGGCAGAAGGGGAAAGTCTAAGGGTTTCGTTACACACTGCAGTTAGATAGGGGAGACGGAAAATCTCCATTCCCTCTGCATGGGGGGGAAGACTGTTTAACTCTTCGATGAGCTTGTTTTCGATTTCGGGGTTACCATGAAGCCAGTATAAAGCCCAGGCCATCGCTGAAGCGGTGGTTTCGTGGCCGGCGACTAAGAGGGCAATTAATTCATCCCTTAATTCTTGATCGTTCATCCCGTTTCCTTGTTCATCCGTTGCAAACATGAGAAGGGATAGAATATCTGCGCGATCGGGATCGGGGTTAGCCCGGCGATCGCTGATTTCTGCATAGATCAACTGATCGATCCCTTGACGTTCACGGAGAAACCGACCCCAAGGACTCCAACTTCCCCAGTCTTTTTGCAACCAGGGAAAGAACAAAAAGGCAGAAGTGATCGGGGAATTGAACAGATCAAGCATTTTCTTTAATCTATCTTGTAATTCTTCGTATCTTTCCCCTTGCGTCACCCCGAACACCGCTTCCATAATCACTTTTAAGGAGATATCCTGCATGATTTCTCGGGCTAAAAAGGGTTGATTTTGCGGTATTTTCTCCATCACGTCTTGGGTGATCCGACAGGTTAAGTCACCATAGACTTTGAGACGTTCTCCGTGAAAAGATGGCATCACTAACTGACGACGTTGACGGTGGCCATCGCCGTCTAGCATAATGACTGAATAATCCCCAATCAAGGGTCGCAACAGCTGATTTAAGGAACTTGGGGACGTAAATTGTTGGCGATCGTGGGTTAAGATGTATTGGACAATTTCAGGATTGCTGGTAAAGATGACCTGATCTCCTAACCCAATCACATTAGCTTTAAAGAGGTCGGGATAACGATGATGATTGGTTTGTAAATAGCCAGTGGGGTTGAAAATCCATTGTAATTGTTGTATTAATTTAGGGGTTTTAGAACTGGGAATTGTTTTCATTAGTACGATGATTATAGTCGGATGATAGCTTCTCTCTTTATGGTAGTTGATCACAATTGTTAATTTTCTTCAGGGTCTACCATCCTTGACCTCTATCCCTAGAAATAGTAATCATTTATATCATTTTATATAAAATATACTTATGCAAAACTTAAAGAATTGACATTTTACAAAATCTATGTGAGCAAGCCATAATGGGAATCAAGC
Source organism: Crocosphaera sp. (assembly GCA_030066295.1). GTDB lineage: Bacteria > Cyanobacteriota > Cyanobacteriia > Cyanobacteriales > Microcystaceae > Crocosphaera. Next base: position 17,517 of record JASJBX010000066.1, on the reverse strand, counting down.
AAGTTTAAGTATTGTAAATAAAGTTATTTGGAGGCAGCAGTGTATGGTTGCACTCACTCATCAAGGTACTCAATTAACCGCCTTAAATCGTTTGACCATACAAACGAGTTCTATCGGTGAAAATACCACAGTCATTCGTTGTTTAGATTGGGATCGGGATCGGTTTGATATTGAGTTTGGCTTAAGAAACGGAACCACTTATAATTCTTTCCTGATTGAAGGAGAAAAAACTGCATTAATTGATACAAGTCACAGAAAATTTCAAGACTTATACTTAGATTGTTTAAACAATTTAATTGATGTTTCCACCTTAGATTATCTCGTTGTTAGTCATACCGAACCGGATCATAGTGGGTTGGTTAAAGATGTTTTAAAACTTGCCCCCAATGTTACGGTTGTGGGTTCAAAAGTAGCCATTCAATTCTTAGAGAATATGGTACACCAACCTTTTAACAGCCTTATTGTTAAGAGTGGCTCTTCCTTGGATTTAGGTAATGGACACGAATTACAATTCATTTCTGCCCCTAATTTGCATTGGCCAGACACTATTTTTACGTATGATCAAAACACCAGTATTCTGTATACTTGTGATGTTTTTGGGATGCACTATTGCGATGATTATATCTATGATGAAGAACCGGATTTATTGCAAGCAGACTTTAAATATTATTATGACTGTTTAATGGGTCCCAATGCTCGTTCCGTTTTAGCCGGCTTAAAACGCATTGATAAACTAGATATTAACCTCATTGCCACCGGACACGGACCCTTATTAAAACATTATATTGATCAGTGGCTTAATGATTATAGTCAATGGAGTAAAGAACAGGCAAAAACCGATAATTTAGTCGTGATTTTTTATGACGAAAACTATGGTTATGCCGAAGAGAACGCCAGACAAATTGCCCAAGGACTACAAAAAACCGAGGTTAACATAGACCTAATTGATTTAGCCACCACCGATCCCCATGAAACCCGACAACTGGTTTATGAAGCTAAGGGAATAGTGTTAGGAATGCCAGCCCAAAGTGATGATCACGCTCAGATCATTGTCAATACCATTTTAGCCGTTGCCCATCCCAAACAAGCCATCGGATTATTTGAGTCGGGGGGAGGAGAAGACGAACCCATTTATCCCTTGCGGAACAAATTGCAAGAAATTGGCTTAACCGAGGGATTTCCCCCCATTTTAACCAAAACTGCCCCCACCCCTAACAGCCAAAAAATGGCCGAAGAAGCCGGAACCGATCTGGGCCAGTGGATCACCCGCAATCGCTCTATTAAAAAGCTAAAAAACATCGATTCAGGGTTAGAAAGAGCTTTAGGTCGCATTAGTAGTGGATTATATTTAATTACCGCTAATAAAGGGGAAATTGCTGGCTCCATGTTAGCCTCTTGGGTGATTCAAGCCAGTTTAGAACCCTTGGGAGTAGCCATTGCGGTGTCAAAAGATCGCGCCATTGAATCCTTATTGCACCCAGGCGATCGCTTTGTTCTCAATGTACTCGAAGAAGGGAACGCACAAGGCTTAATGAAGCATTTTCTCAAACGGTTTGCACCGGGGGCTGATCGCTTTGCAGGGGTTAAAACCTATCCCGCACAAAACGGTTCGCAGATTTTAGCCAATGCCTTAGCCTACCTCGAATGTGAAGTGGTCAGTCGCACTGACTGTGGTGATCACTGGATGATTTATAGCACAGTGCAACGGGGACGAGTGTCTAAAGTTGACGGGTTAACCGCAGTGCATCATCGCAAAGTGGGAACCCATTATTAGTGCGAGTTCAGAGTTCAGACTAACTCTCAAAAATTATAGAGATTGACTTGATATTTTGCTCCCCCTGCTCCCTCTGCTCCCTCTGCTCCACTGTTTCCCTATTAATCTTTGAAAACCTGAAAATCATGTACGAATCTTTAAAAAATCCCTCTTCGCAGCGTAAAAGTTGGGTTCACCTCAACCGTATCGTCAACATTCTGGAAGTCATTCAAGATGCCATTGTTATCTGTTTATGTTTAGGACTCTTTTGCTTCATGGTGTTGCAACTGTACTCAATGGTGGTGTCTCTGTTGCCACCGTTACAGTTTCACGTGGTGACGGCTGACATTTTATCCTTGCTTATTTGGGTGGAATTGTTCCGTTTATTAATTATTTACCTGCAAGAACAACGGATTTCTATCGGTGTGGCCGTAGAAGTCGCCATTGTCTCGGTTTTACGGGAGTTTATTGTTCGAGGGGTTTTAGAAATTCCTGCTACGCAAGTTTTAGCCACCTGTGCTTTTTTAATGGTTTTGGGACTATTAATGGTGATTCGAGTTTGGCTTCCCCCTACCTTTGATGGTATTGATCCCGAACACAATGTATCCCAACGTCATCAACAACGTTCAACGGCCAAAAAAGCAGAAATGAATGGTAATCATACCATCTTAGCTAAAAATTAAGCTCCTGAGTTTGGAGGCAGAAGGCAAGATAAAAGTTCAGAGTTGATATCTATCTCCCCGTCTCCCTCTACTCCCCATCTCCCCCTCTCCATCCTAAAAAAACGACTATCATCAATCATCAACCATCAACCATGCTTATTTCAACCGCTCTTCCAACCCGTCCCCGTGATGTTCAAATCGCGACTATTGCCCAGAATACGACTATTTTTCGCTCTCGTACTTGGGAACGTCTCAAATTTGAAGTAGAATATGCCCTATGTAAAGGTACAACCGCCAACGCTTACTTAATTGAAGGAGATAAAATAGCCTTACTTGATCCCCCCGGAGAGTCATTTACCGAGATTTTCTTAGAAAAATTAGCACATCATCTCGCTTTATCTCGGATAGACTATGTGGTCTTAGGTCATGTTAATGCCAACCGCATGGCCACGTTAAAGATTTTGGTAGAAAAAGCCCCTCAGATCACGTTAGTTTGCTCTAAACCTGCAGCCAAGAGTATAAAAGCTACATTCCCCCACTGGAAAGACAAAATTAGAGTCGTCCGTTCTGAGGATAGCTTAGACTTGGGACAAAGCCATTGCTTGCAGTTTACCTTTATTCCCACCCCACGCTGGCCCGATGGACTCTGCACTTATGACAGTCAAACCCGCATCCTTTACACCGATAAATTATTTGGCTTACATCTGTGTCATGATGCTATATTTGACGATGATTGGAAAGGGTTAGATAAAGATCGTCGTTACTATTTTGATTGTTTACATGGGGCGCAAACCAAACAAGTTAGCGAAATTTTAGACAAAATTGAACCCTTTGCTGCTAAATATTACGCCCCTGGTCACGGGGTAATGGTGCGCTATAGTTTAAGTCGTTTAACCTACGATTATCGTCAGTGGTGTCAACAACAACAGTCTCAAGACTTGAACGTGGCTTTATTGTACGCTTCTGCCTATGGAAATACAGCCGTTATGGCCCAGGCCATCGCCCAAGGGATCATAGATCAAGGGGTGGGAGTAGAATTGATTAATTGTGAGTCGGCCAACACTGAAGAGATTGCCCAGGCCATTCAAGACTGCGATGGCTTTGTGATCGGTTCCCCAACCTTGGGAGGTCATGCGCCGGTACAAATTGAAACCGCGTTAGGGACTGTCTTAGGCAATGCCAGTAAAACCAAGTTAGCGGGGGTATTTGGGTCCTATGGCTGGAGTGGAGAAGCCATTGACTTGATTAGTCAAAAATTACGAGACGGTAATTATAAGTTAGGTTTTGAGCCGCTACGGGTTCGTTTTAGTCCCGATGAAACTGCCCTAGAAAACTGTCAACAAACCGGGGCTAATTTCGCTCAAACCCTGAAAAAACGGCAAAAACAAGGGAATGTAGCCTCTGGATTAACCACCGTACAAAGCGATCGCACGGAACAAGCGATCGGTCGTATTGTTGGTTCTCTGTGTGTGATTACCACCTGTCATAATGAGACGCATCAAGGGTTTTTAACCTCTTGGATCTCTCAAGCTACCTTTAATCCACCCGGGTTAATGATTGCCATTGATAAAAAACAAGGGAATGAGACAGCGTTTCAGCCAGACACTTCTTTTATGGTCAATATTCTTAAAGAAGGGCGTAACGTCAGGAAACATTTTTCTGAGTTTAACAGTAGTCCCTTTCAACAACTGGAGACAGAAACCGCCTCAAATGGTTGTCTGATTTTAAAAGAAGGGTTAGCCTATCTTGAATGTACCGTACAACAACGAGTGGAAGCCGGCGATCGCTGGTTAGTGTTTGCTTTAGTTAACCAGGGGGACGTATTAGAAGATCAGGGGTTAACCGCGATCGCCCATCGTAAGTCAGGAAAGCAATACTAACAAAACGTTTGCTATGACTTCAACTCACTCCAACTGAAAAGTAAGCAAAAGACAGGGGTAATATGACTATTAATTCCGTTGTGTTAGGTTTTGCTGCTCACGCTTAACGGATTTTGAACATTAAGTTGGTATTTCGTTATATTAAAACCGAAAATATACCGCTTGATTTTTCAAAGGTTATATCATGACTACGTTAACCCGCTGGTTTCTCGCACAAGGAAACCCCATTATTGATCCGTCTTTACTCAATCAACTGTATGCTGATGGTTGGACTTTGTTACAAGGTCTACTGATCCTACTAGTTGGTTGGATTATTGCCTCTATCGTTAGAGATGTGGTTAAAAAGCTTCTCCATAGTACCGAAATCGATAATCAAATCGCTGCTTGGATTGCTGGCGAAGATTCTTCGGGAAGTTCTATTCCCATTGAAAAATGGCTATCGGACTTTGCCTATTGGATTATTCTTCTCTTTGCGGTTGTTGCTTTCCTCAACACCCTGCAACTAGAAGCCGTTTATCAACCCCTCAACGCCCTCCTAGGGGAAATTACGAGTTTTTTACCAAAACTCCTAGGGGCGGGGATTCTCTCAGCCATCGCTTGGTTATTAGCCACTCTATCCAAACTGCTGATCACCCGCGTTTTAGGCAGTTTCAACCTCGAACAACGGTTAGGAGAAGGAAACGAACAACTTTCAGTGGCGCAAACCATCGGTAACGCCGTTTACTGGTTTATTTTCCTACTATTTTTACCCTCAATCCTCAGTACCCTCAATCTGGAAGGAACGTTAGTCCCCGTCCAAGGACTTCTCGACCAAATTTTAGCGATTATTCCCAATATTCTCGGTGCCGTCATTATCGGAACTGTGGGTTGGGTGGTGGCCAAAATTATTCAACGGGTGGTCAGTAGTTTATTAGCTACCACTCCCATTAATCAAATCGGGGAAAAATTTGGTTTATCCGGCGATCCCACCGGCAACTCCTTATCCGGTATTATTGGCACCGTTGTTAATGTTCTCATCTTAATTCCCGTTGCCATTACCGCTTTAGACGCGCTGCAGATTCAAGCCATTTCCCAACCGGCCACGGAAATGCTCAATCAAGTCCTCAATCTCCTGCCGAAATTATTTGCAGCGACGGTGGTGTTGGGATTAGCCTATGTTGGGGGACAATATCTCTCTGATATGGTGAGCAATGTCTTAAGTAGTGTGGGTTTTGACAACATTTTTCAATGGTTGGGTATCGCTCAAATTACTAAAACCGAAGAAACTCCCAGCGAAGAAACTTCAACCACTCCAAGCAAAACCCCCTCAGAAATTGCTGGCATTATTATTTTAGTGGCAGTCATGTTAATCGCCTCGTTAACGGCGGTGGATATTCTCGAAATCGAAGCCTTACGGGTTGTGGTTGGTACGTTATTAGCGATCGCAGGTCAAGTTCTCGTGGGACTGGCTGTATTGGCGTTGGGACTGTATTTAGCCAATCTTTGTTTTAACCTAATCACCAACTCTGGCACTCGTCAAGCGAAATTTTTGGGCCACACTGCCCGCATTTCTATTCTTGTCTTTGTCATTGCCATGGCCTTACAACAGATGGGAATTGCTCCGAATATTGTTAATTTAGCCTTTGGCTTATTAGTCGGCGGGATTGCTGCAGCGATTGCCTTAGCCTTCGGGTTGGGCGGACGTGAAGTGGCCGCTGAACAACTACGAGCTTGGTTAAATGGCCGATTCGTCGAGCCAGACAACTCTGAAGAAGACTCCTAAATCCATTCGGAGAACACCCTATCTATCATCATCGGTGATGGAGATAGGGTCTACACAAAGTCTTCTTCATCGCTTAAGCCACTTGGGGTTCTAGGAGAGACTCTAGTTGTTGAATCCCTTTCTTAAGATGTCGTGTCACCGTCATGGGACTAATACCAATCTGTTTGGCCGCTTCTTTGCGAGGGAGTTCGTGGAGAAAGACACATTCAATGGCGGCTTTGGTCTTCTCCTCCAATTGGCTTAAGGCTCGTTGTAATTGTAAGCGATCTTCTTCTAGTCGTTGTTTGGCTTGATAATGTTGATCGGGTAAGGTATCCCCAAAACTAATAGAAGAATCGACATTTTGACTGATGGTTGCATCTAAACTGACTAACAGACGATTTTGCAGGGCCAGTTGACATTCATTCCATTCTTCTAGAGGAACCTCTAACGCTTCAGCAATTTCCCAATCTAGGGGAGGACGTTTCAGGGTAACGGTTAATTGTTTACGTATTTTTTTGGCCTTATTATAAAGTTCTTGCCAACGTCTAGGAATTCTCATCACACTACCCTTATCACGCAGATAATGGAGCATTTCTCCCCGAATATAGGGAATGGCGAAGGAACTAAAAGCACAACCCTGTTGCGGGTCAAAACGTTCAATGGCACGAATCAAGCCTAAATAACCAATTTGCTCTAAATCTTCGTAAGGTTCGGAACATTGCCGACTAATACGATGGGCAACTTGACGCACTAACCCCAAATTCCGTTCTACTAATTTATTGCGTAATTCTAAAGAAGGATTACGGGCATAAGCACTTAAAAGTTCCATGCTATCTATATATTTTTTCCTAGTAGATTGATGATAGTGAGTGGTCATGGTCTTAGATCCCAATAATTGTTAAATGGCAAAATAATAAAGAGATTAGGTAAACATACATTCCTCAGCCAGTCATCTTGGGTAACTTGTGATTAAGGACAGATGAGTTGCTTGCTGCGTCTTGGTTAAAAATCCAAGTAGGGAATCTTGTCTATATGTTCCTATTGTCCTTCTCAGAGAAATTCCCTACTATCGGCATTCTACGGAAATCTTGAGCATCGCCCTAAAATTACTCTGGATAAATACGCAGATTGACCTCAATATACTTTACCAACTATTAATTTTCCCTATGCAAAGTAATCAACTAGAGTCAGTTTGACCCCTGTTCTAGAAATTTTTGCTGAGATAGCAGATTCAGCCATCAAAACACCAGGGTTTAGGTATTCGGTATTCTTTACTAGCCAATCGTTGTAATTTTCAGCTATAAAACGTAAGTAGTTCTTCAAGTTCTCTGTTGAATCAGTAGGGAGAAATTCTATGAGTAATACCAGTAACTTTCGTGATGCGATTCGGGAGGCCCAAGGTCAACATCTGGTCGGCCCCAACGTCATTGCTAATGCTTTGCCTTTTGTGGGGGGTGGTTTAGTTCTAACCGCAGTGGGAACCTATGGAGGGTTAGGAGTCATTCAATCTTTTCCTAATCTCTTTTTCCCGACTTTCTTTGTGGCGATTGTTTTAGAATTGGTCCTCTTTTTTGTTGCCCGCAATATCGCTGAAAAGGGTAATAATAGCACCGCTTTGCCTTTATTGGCTTTGTATAGCCTTTTATCGGGTTATACCCTCAGTGGCTTGGTTTTTGTCGCGTTGGGGACTCAAGGGGTGGGCAGCCAAGGCATTGCGATCGCAGCTTTGGGTTGTGGCATCACTTTCGTTTTTGCCCGCAGTGTGGGGTCAAATCTTTCCGATGAAGATGGTATGGCCTTGACGAAAACCATCGGTTTAGGGATGATTGCCCTGTTGGTGGTGATTTTTGGTCAGTTAATCTTCGCTTTATTCGGGGTTTATACCCCCAGTTGGTTAGAAATCGCTATTTCCGGGTTAGGGGTATTGTTATTTGTTGGGGCTGCAGTGGTGGATTTTTATATCCTTCCCCGTAGTTACCGCGATGAACAGTATCTTTCGGCAGCCCTTTCTATGTACCTTACCTACATCAATCTTTTCATTTTCATTTTACGCTTACTCATTGCTCTTAATAGTCGTGACTAGAAGGATTGATTTTGTAGGCCAATAAAGACCTTGGGGGAGAAAAATGACTGGAATTTTCTCCCCTCTTTGCGATAAAGTGAAGAAGTGTAAACAAACTTCTTAAACGAAAAATTTATGAGTGAACCTTCTACCCAACCGACCGAAACCCCTAACCTCGAAGATCCTAAGTTCGGCTTTAACGATTATGCAGAACGGCTGAATGGTCGTGCAGCCATGGTTGGTTTTTTGTTGATTTTGGCCATTGAATACTTTACAGGACAAGGTTTATTGTCCTGGTTGGGCCTACAGTGATATTCTCCCCAACTCACGACAGAATAGTCCCGTCCCCAGCAGATTAGGGAGATGTCAAAAATTAACAAGCAATAGGTTGGGTTTCGTCTACCTACCCAACCTATACCGCGATTTTTGCCAGGCAATCATTCAATCTTAGGTTTTTTAAGCAGACTCGGGAGTGACCAAGGAAGAGGGGTGTAATAATAACTCGGAGGTTGAACGTTTTTCCACCATTTCTTTCGTAATCATGCACTTTTGGACATCTTTACGAGAAGGTAACTCGTACATCACATCTAACATTAATTCCTCAACGATTCCCCGCAAGGCTCTCGCTCCCGTTTTCCGTCGGTAGGCTTCTTGAGCGATCGCTTTGACGGCTTCTGGAGAGAATTCTAGTTCCACATTGTCCATGTTTAATAACTTTTGATATTGCTTCACTAAAGCATTGCGAGGCTTAGTTAAAATGGCAATGAGGGTTTCTTCGGTTAAGGGGTTTAAGGCAGCCATAACGGGTATTCTCCCTACAAATTCGGGAATCATGCCAAATTTAACTAAATCGTCGGGTTCTACCCTCTGCATCAAATCGGCTGTCCGTTTTTCTTTAGACTGTCCTTCTCCTGGACGGATAAAGCCCATGGATTTCTTGCCAATGCGTTGTTCAATTACCCGTTCTAAACCGACAAAAGCCCCACCGCAAATAAACAAAATGTTACTGGTATCGATCTGAATACAATCTTGATAGGGGTGTTTACGCCCCCCTTGAGGGGGAACGTTGGCCACGGTTCCTTCTAACATTTTCAAAAGGGCTTGTTGTACTCCTTCTCCAGACACATCCCTGGTGATGGAAGGATTTTCACTTTTTCTGGCGATTTTGTCGATCTCATCGATGTAAATAATGCCTCTTTGCGCTTCTTCTACATCCAGATCGGCTACTTGCAGCAGTCTGAGGAGTATATTTTCCACGTCTTCCCCGACATAGCCAGCTTCTGTTAAGGTAGTGGCATCAGCTACGGCAAAGGGGACTTCTAACACTTGGGCTAGGGTTTGAGCTAAAAGGGTTTTTCCTGAGCCAGTTGGCCCCATGAGCAAAATATTGGATTTTTGCAGTTCAATGGTGTCTCCGTCCTGCTCTTCTTGTTTCCCTTGAACCAAACTCAGACGTTTATAATGGTTATAAACTGCTACGGACAGCACCTTTTTGGCTTCGTCTTGACCAATAACATACTCGTCAAGATAATTCTTAATTTCTCTGGGCTTCGGTAGTTCTTTGAGGGAGGTTCCTTTTTTGGCCGTACGGGTTTTCGGACGGGGACTGGTTTTGTCTGTAATGGGATTGGGTGTTCCGATTAACTCTTCGTCTAGAATTTCGTTACAGAGTTCGACACATTCATCGCAGATGTAGACTCCCGGGCCAGCGATTAGCTTTCGGACCTGCTCCTGGGATTTTCCACAAAATGAACATTTTAGGTGGGAGTCGTATTTAGACATAAGCGGTTAAGTTAGTTGAGTGAGGTTACAGGGACAGTCGGATCGGATAAATCTGGCCGAGAAATAACTTTATCTATCAAGCCATAATCGGCTGCTTCTTGGGCTGACATAAAAAAGTCCCGTTCTGTATCAGCAGCAATCCTATCGAAAGGTTGGCCTGTATGCTCAGCCAGCATATCGTTGAGTCGTTTTTTAATGTAGAGAATTTCTTTGGCTTGAATTTCGATTTCTACAGCTTGGCCCTGTGCGCCCCCCAAGGGTTGGTGAATCATGATCCGAGAACTGGGCAAGGCCATCCGCTTCCCTTTGGCTCCCCCGGAGAGCAAGAAAGCCCCCATGCTCGCAGCTAGTCCAAAACAAATGGTAACCACGTCAGGACGGATCTGCTGCATCGTATCATAGATAGCTAATCCTGCATACACAGACCCCCCTGGGGAGTTAATATACAGTTGAATATCTTTTTCAGGGTCTTCTGCATCTAAAAATAAGAGTTGAGCCACAATGGAGTCGGCTACTTGATCATCGACGGGGGTTCCTAAGAAGACGATTCTTTCCCGTAATAGTCTTGAATAGATATCAAAGGCTCTTTCCCCCACGCCAGACTGTTCTACCACCATTGGCACCACACTCTCGGTGGTGGCGTAAATTTCTGAGGGACGCTTACTTGATAGGGTGTAATCTAGCGATCGCGATTGAATCATGGCCTCTCTGATTGGGTTAATACTGTTTTTTCTGGTTTCTATTGTATTCTATTGTATACGTTACCCACTGACTCTGAAACGCAAGCCGGAAAATCCTCCAGCGGCGATTAGGCAGTAACACACGCACCGACCTATATCGATTATAAGTCTTATTCTTGATTTTTGTCTCTTTTCTGACAACCCTGTTTATTGTGATGCTGTCTGTTATTTTTTATCCTACCCAGATCCTAACACATTGACTGAATGGATTCTCAATTACTTTTAATTTCTTTTAAGACTGTAGTAATAACTTGTGGGGGAATGTTTTCCCTAATGTCTACCTGACCAATATTTGTGGGCAAAATAAAACGAACTTTTCCCGCTTTTACTTTTTTATCTAACTGTAAATTTTCCAAAATGGTTTGAGGGTTTAACGTATGGTCTATGGTTACTGGTAACCCGGCTTGTCTAATTAATTTTTCTTGTCTTTGAGTCATTTCTTCTGACCACATTCCTGTTTTAACGGCTATTTTCCCTGCTGCTACCATTCCTATTCCCACAGCTTCTCCATGATTAATTTGACTATAGCCGGTTAAACTTTCTATGGCGTGACCAATAGTATGACCATAGTTTAAAATCGCTCTAATTCCTGCTTCTTTTTCGTCTTGACTGACTACATCGACTTTGGCTTGACAAGACTGGGTAATTATTTCTTGAATAGTTGCTAGACTAAGTTTATCTAAACTGTCTATTTTTTCTTCTTGTTCTAATTGTTTAAATAAATTGGAGTCCCAAATCACTCCATATTTAATGACTTCTGCCATTCCTGCTCGAAATTCTCTGATGGGTAATGTTTTTAATACCATCGGATCAATAAATACTAAACGGGGTTGATAGAAAGCCCCAATTAAATTTTTTCCTTGGGGATGATTAACCCCTGTTTTTCCACCAATAGATGCGTCTACCATTGCTAATAAAGAGGTAGGAACTTGCACAAAATTAATCCCTCTTAACCAAGTTGCTGCAGCAAACCCTGTCATATCTCCGATGACTCCCCCCCCTAAAGCTAACAGGGTTGATGACCTTTCTAAACGGTTTTTTAAGGCGATATCATAAATTTGAGCAATACTCTCTAAGGTTTTGTGGGTTTCCCCTGCGGGTATTAAATGCTCAAATACTTCAAAACCGACTTGTGTTAAAGTATCAATAACGGTTTTCCCGTAGTAATTAAAAATTTCTGGATTAGAGATGACCAGAATTTTTTTACCTAACTTGAGTGAGGTTAATTGTTGCCCTAACTTCCCTAAAGCGTTAGGCTCAATAATAATGTTATAACTTGTGTGAGGTAGGGTAACGGGAATGACAGATGATGACATAAATTTTCAGGAACTATTTAATGTAATCAGTCCAAACGGCTTAAGATATAATTCTTCCATTGTAACCTTTTTTTTGACCTGCTCAGAAATATTGATAGATAATATTCCCATTTTTAACTATAATATTAGGATAATCGATATCATGTTAAAAAAATCCTATGGAACCTGCAACCGTTTTAAGTATCGCTATTGGCTCAATTTTGCTCGTTATTACGGGTTTTGCTGTTTATACGGCATTTGGTCCCCCATCTGCTCAGTTGAGTGATCCTTTTGAAGATCACGAAGACTAAACGATGTCAAGACATTTATATGTTTTTTCTTGAAATCCATAACAAGGTAAATTAATTTAGATACGGGTTGAGTGAACCAATAACAAAACTCAATCCTTTTTCTTTTGGTTGATTATTTTGTAATGCCTATGCTTTTTGAACATCAATTACACAGCAAAAATGATATTTTAGAATTAAGATACATTGATTTATTTTGTGGAATTGGTGGTTTTCGCGTTGCTTTAAACTTGGCTTGTTCTGATTATAAAATTAAGAAAAAAACGATTAAACCTATTTGTGTATTTTCTTCTGATCTTGATAAACAGGCTCAAATAACCTATCAAGCTAATTTTCAAGAGTATCCTCAAGGTGATATTACCAAAATACCAGCAGAATCAATACCCAATCATAATCTTTTATTAGCTGGGTTTCCCTGTCAACCTTTTAGTATTTGTGGTAAACTTCAGGGGTTTGAAGATACCAGAGGAACTCTTTTTTTTGAAATTGCCCGTATTCTAAATTATCATAAACCTTATGCTTTTATTTTAGAAAATGTTAAACAGTTGGTGGGTCATAACAAAGGTAAAACTTTGAAGATGATTTTAGATATTTTATTGAATTTAGGTTATTATACAGACTATAAAGTTTTAAATGCTTTAAACTTTGGCCTACCGCAAAAACGAGAACGGGTGTTTATTGTTGGATTTCGCGAGCCACTTTCTTTTAATTGGCCGCAACCAAATAGATTAATGAAACCTCTATCAGAAATACTCGAAAAATCCGTTTCTAAATTTTATTATGCTTCTCCAGAAATCTTAAAAATTCTTGATTATTTTAATAAAAATAATCCCGGTGTTGTTGAACGATATATTTATTATAAGTTTCAAGAAAAATTAGGAATTATCTCTTCTGTGATCAACCTCATTGTTTCAGGAGTTTCAGATCCTAAGAACTTTAAACTAGAAACATTATTATCTAAATTTAGAGAAGAAACAAAGATTAAACGAAGTATTGATAAGTGCTATGAAATTATTACTTATAGTTTATTTGAAACTGTCGTTAATCAATTAGAAGCAGAAATAACGGTTGAAGTTCCTAAAAAAAATCTTCAACTACTTCAAGAATTTTCTGATTTATCACAAGTTCTTCTTAATGTTAGTCCTGAAAAATCAAAATGGACTGAGTTAGCTCATATTTATAGAGTAGGTGTTACTAATGCAGCAGATAAAGGTCTAGATATGTGGGCTAATTTTAGACCCGTGATTCAAGTGAAACATCTTACTTTAAATGCAGCACAAGTAGAAACCATTGTAGATCAAATTGAAAGTGATCATATTATTATTGTCTGTCGTGATGCTGATGCTTCTGTTATTTCTGTCTTAATGAAGCAAATTGGTTGGGGAAAACGAGTAAGAAGTATTGTTAAAGAAAGTCAATTGTTGGAATGGTATCATCGTTGTTTAGAGGGTCAGTTTTCTCATCAGTTAGCTCAACCTTTAATGACTTTGTTGCAACAAGGTTTTGACGAGGAGTTCCCGGAAGTCAAAGGTATTAGAGAATTTTGCCAAGAACGGCAGTACACAGAGATCGACCCTCCTCCCATGTGGCAATAAATATTCATTGGCTATTAATTTATTCTAAAACTCAATCAATATATGGCACGACCCAGTCAACTCAAATACGATCGCGGTACATTAATTTTACATCCACCCCCAAGGGGTAAAGCTTGGATGGACATGGCCACGTGGGATGATCGCATCGAAAAGTTTCGGGTTCCTGCTATTTATTATCGAAGGTTAATCGAAATCTTACAAGCCAACAATCTCAACTTTGTTGATAATGCGAAGGACTTTTTCCCTTTAGACTTAAGTCCTAGTTTTGAAAGAGAACCCTATCCCCATCAAACGGAAGCGTTAGAGGCTTGGAAAGCTTCAGGACGGAATGGGGTGGTGGTGTTACCTACGGCGGCTGGAAAGACCTATTTAGCCCAGTTAGCGATGATAGCTACCCCTCGCACCACCCTAATTATGGTACCAACGTTGGATTTAATGCACCAATGGTATGCTCAAATGGAGGCAGCCTTTCCTGATGTAGAAGTGGGGTTATTGGGAGGGGGTTCGCGCGATCGCAGTCCCATTTTAATTGCCACTTATAACAGTGCAGCGATTCATGCGGAAACCTTGGGAAATCGTTACGCTTTACAGATATTTGATGAATGTCATCATCTTCCCACGGATTTTTTCCGTGTGATTGCAGAATACGCGATTTCTCCTTACCGTTTAGGGTTGACAGCCACACCAGAAAGGGCGGATGGTAGCCATCGCGACTTAGATAGTTTGATTGGGGAGGTGGTGTATCGTAAGGGAGTGAAAGAACTGGCAGGGGGAACCTTAGCGGATCATGAGGTGGTAGAAATCAAAGTTAAACTATCACAAACAGAACGAAAAAAATACGATCAAGCCATACAAATTCGTAACGATTTTTTACGAAAGTCTAATATTTCTTTAGGCAGTTTAAACGGGTGGCAAATTTTTGTCAAAGCTAGTGCCAGAACTCCCGCCGGAAGACGGGCAATGTTAGCCCATCGAGAAGCGAAAGAAATTGCAGCCGGGACGGAAGGAAAATTAAGAATTTTAGCGGAATTAATCTGTGAACATCATCAAGATTCATTGTTGATTTTTACCAATGATAATGCGACCGTTTACCGTATTTCTCAAGAGTTTTTAATTCCTGCCATTACCCATCAAACTGCAGTAAAAGAGCGTCACGATGTCTTGACACGGTTTCGTGAGGGGATTTACAAAAGTTTAGTCACGTCTCATGTTTTGAATGAAGGGGTTGATGTTCCAGAAGTTAAAGTTGCGATTATTATATCGGGAACCAGTTCCGCACGGGAATATGTACAAAGATTGGGTCGTATTTTACGGAAAGGAAAGGGGAAAAACAAGTTAGCAACCCTCTATGAAATTGTGGCAGAAGACACCAGCGAAGAACGCATCTCTCAGCGCAGAAAAGAAGGAACAAAAACGCCCAAACCTCAACAATTAGAATTGTTACCTTCTCGTTATCAAATGAATGCTAAAAATTCATTACGCGCTGCTGAGTCGTCTCATAAGAAATGGGGAGAAGAAGAATAATTGTTTTGGCATTGTTAATGGGTATGATAAAAATCTTAATATAAGTAAATGTCTGTTATCAAAAGTTTATAGCTCAAAAATAATCTTAATATTTTGCGAATAAGTGATGATTTATCAACAAAAAATAAGTAAAAATTGTCCCCAATCGGTTACAATAACTACAGAATTCTCTGCTAAGGAAAAGTCCCTATGAAGCCAAGTCGTAGCCAAGGGCTGGAAATCCAGAAGTTAACTGGACTCGAACCGAGACATTTTGCTGATTTAGTCAGAGCATCCCAATTGGTTTTCGATCCGACAGGGGGTGTGTTTGGGAGACAGGTACACGTTGATTGGTCTGTGTTTGGATTATCCCCTCATATTATTGATAATTTGAGACAGTTAGGAGAAAAATATCAATATGCGTCTCCTTATGTTCCAATGGAAATTATTTGGGTTCAACTAACCCCAGAAACCCGTAGTTGGTTCATAGACCATAAAGATATTTTATGGCAAATCGAAGAAGCTTACCCCCCCATTGATGAAGATTAAAGTTTCGTAGACTTAGTTATGCTGTCCCGCAAATGATTGATTCAAGAATCTAGAGTTTTGATCAAGAAAATGCGGGACTTTTTTTCCTGATTAACCCGACTTTTATCTAGGCGAAAAGTTCGAGGAAACTGTTGCTTAAAAAATCCTAAACTCTAACTCAGATTACTTATATTTTAGTTTCAAAACAAGAATAGGAAACGCTAAAATAAAAGTAGCAACATTGGTCATAATCACAGGAATATCCTGAAGAAACAGACCATAGACAATCCATAATAATAGACCACTACAAAATAACAAAAACATCTCTAAAGAAATATCTTTAGTCGAGCGGGTTTTCCAGGTTTTTAACATTTGTGGAAAAAAAGAAATGGTGGTTAATGTTCCTGCTAATAAACCAATCCAAGTAATCGAATTCATAGGTCAGTAATGGCTCTTAATCAATAATTAAATCAGGTATAATAATAACAAAAATATAATGATTATTATGCCTGTGACCAATTTAGGGTAAACTCAGGATGATTGCTATTAAATCATTATATTAATCTTTATGAACCACTCGACCACTTATGTCTCTAACCAGCAGAAATTACATGAGTTAATGCAGCAAGCAGAAATTGCTAATTTTGACGAATTAAGTCAAGTTTCTGGTATATCTCAATGGCAGTTAAATCGATTATTAGCCGGGTTACTACCCAAATTACCGATTACGGATCTTCTTAAATTAGCCAAGGTTTTAAACCTATCTTTAGAACGGTTATTATTACAGTTTGAAACCACGGAACCTTTGAGGGAAGATTGGCAGAGTATCAGTCAAGGGATTTCAGACAATAGTGATAGAAATACTGATGCTTTACGACAGGAATATCAACAGTTAGAACAGCAACTTGAGCAGCAAAAAGAGCAGTTAGTACAAGAATTTCAAGCTTCTAGTATAGCCAGGTTAGAATCGTGGTTATTACAATGGCCAACGGCGGCGATTGTAGCCCAAAAAAATCCTGAAATCTCGGCTGTAAAATTATTACCCTTAGTCAAACCGATTTTTGAATTATTAAAACAATGGGGACTGGAAATGAAGGGAACAGTCGGTGAAGTGGTTCCTTATGATCCTCAGTCTCATCAACTCTTGGAAGGAGGAGGAAATGCCGAACCAGGTGATACGGTGATCATTCGCTATGTGGGCTATCATCATGACCATAAACTGTTGTATCGTGCCAAGGTAAGTCCTCTGAAAAAAAATGAAGAAGAAAGCGGAACAACGGACTAATTTTTGTTACAAATATTGACAAAAAACCGATTTTTTTCCGAGTTAGGGGGGATTTATGTCAAAGTTACCTGACATTTCCTCAAAAAACCTCATTTCGTTACCTACGATACTTACTTTTATGGTGACCTCTTTCTATGCTTAATGGCTAAGGTTGCTGTTAAGTTTCGCTTCAACACTTCCTTTTGTTGAATTGGTAATCATTAACTTTATGGCCCATCATGGAATTTTCATGTTGTTAGAAAAATATCCTCAATTACGGCCAATGATTAAGCAGGGTCGCTATTTGTTAGGGTATACCGACGGCAGTTGTAACGGTAAACAGATACAGGTGTTTTTGTTGCGTTCCCCCTGGACTCAATTTTGTATTTGGGCTGCCACCG